>NZ_JBKSWG010000039.1:0-13881 GCF_047234585.1 Sellimonas sp.
TAGGAACGGCAAAATTTTTTGCACTTCTATTGCTTCTTTATCACACATAAGCAAAGAAACAGGAGGTGTAGCATATGAATACAAAAAATGAAAAGAAACGGTTCCTGGAGATCGGCGGCGTACAGACGGTCATAGCGTCTCTGATCTGTATTATCCTTGGCCTTCTGGTAGGTTATATTGTGCTGCTGTGCATCAATCCGGCCGGAGCCTGGGATGCGATGACATCCATTTTAAAGAACTTCCTGTATTTCCCGAGACCGGAAGTTGCACTGGAATATTTCGGAAGCACCCTTGCCAAAACGGCGCCGCTTCTGATGTGTACCCTGTCCATCCTTTTTGCCTACAAAGTGGGGCTCTTTAACATCGGAGCTTCCGGACAGTACGCGGTAGGAGCAGGACTTGCCCTTTACCTGGCGCTTGCGTATCAGATGCCTTGGTATGTCTGCATGATCGCAGCCATGATCGGCGGAGGACTGCTCGGAGGAATCGCCGGAATTTTAAAGGCATACTTAAATGTAAACGAAGTTATCGCCGGAATCATGCTCAACTGGATCAGCCTTTACAGCGTCAACATGCTTCTGACGAACGTCAAGGAATCCAGTACGACCTATACAATGGCGCTTAAGACAAACAGCCCGGACGCCCTGATTCCGAGTCTTGGCCTGGACAAGCTGTTTTCTGACAACCGGTATGTGACGATCGCCATTCCGCTTGCAGTCATCATCGCCATTCTCGTATGGGTAGTCATGAGCAAGACAAAACTTGGATACGAATTAAAAGCAACCGGACTGAATAAAAATGCTGCAAAATATGCAGGTATGAAAGAAAAGAGAAACATGATCCTTACCATGGCGATCGCAGGATGTCTCGCAGGTCTTGGAGCTGCATTCCTTTACTTAAGCGGAATCGAGCAGTGGTCCTGTGCACAGACGGCAGTCCCGGCTATGGGATTCAACGGAATCGCGGCAGCCTTCCTCGGAGGCCTGAACCCGATCGGAAGTATTTTCTCAGCATTTTTCATCCAGCACATTACAAGCGGCGGATCCTATGTGGACAAGATGGTATACTGTGCGCAGATCTCCGATCTGATCTCGGCAATCATCATTTACTTCTGCGGTTTTGTATTATTCTTTAAATACTGCATGAACAGAAAAGCAAAGAAATAGGGAAGGAGGAAGAACATATGGCACTCTTATTACAATATACATTGATCTATGCATCAGTACTGATGCTTGTGGCCCTTGGCGGATGCTTTTCTGAACGAAGCGGTGTGATCAACCTGGGGCTGGAAGGGACCATGGTCATCGGTGCCCTCGGCGGCGCCCTGGTGATGAAGTATATGGGAGATCTTCCGGCAGCGCTGATGATTCTGGCGGTTGTCCTTGGAAGTGTGATCTTTGGTATGATCTACTCCCTTCTGCTTGCAGTATCGGCCATCAACTTCAAGGCAGACCAGACACTGGTCGGAACAGCCATGAACCTTCTTGGAACAGCGGCGGCCACTGTCATTGTCAAAGCAATCAATATGGGAGAAAATGTAAACAATGTTTCCTCTTCCATTCAGTATATCGATCAGAGGAAAGCATTCTCGGCATTTAAAATCGGAAACTTTGAAGTAAGCTGGTTTATGATCCTGGCTGTCATCCTTCTGATCGTTGCGCACGTGGTTCTCTATAAAACCCGGTTTGGACTGAGACTCCGGGCGTGCGGCGAGCATCCGCAGGCAGCGGATTCCGTTGGAATCAACGTATACAAAATGCGTTATGCGGGCGTCCTGATTTCCGGATTTTTCGGAGGTCTGGGAGGAATCGTCTACATCACAGCAGGTGTCAGCGAATGGAAATTTGAAAACGGTGTGGCAGGATTCGGATTCCTTGCCCTTGCGGTTATGATCTTCGGACAGTGGGAGCCGAAGCTGATCGGACTGGCAGCGCTTCTGTTCGGTCTGTTCCGTGCACTGTCCAACGTGTACTCCGGATTCGACATTCTGGAAGCACTCAATATCCCAAGCGCCGTTTACAACATGCTTCCATACATTATTTCCCTCGTGGTACTGGCTCTGTTCTCAAGGAACTCCAGGGCACCAAAAGCGGAAGGTATCCCTTACGATAAGGGACAACGATAACAGACGGAAATTCAGAGCAAGGAGAGAACAACATGGAACGATTTGCGATCAGAGGACAGATCTGCTATAGTGAAAATCAAAAGACAATCCGCACCATTGAGCATGGTTACGTTGTGTGCGAAGACGGAAGAAGCATCGGAGTATTTGAGACTCTTCCGGAAAAATGGAGCGGGATTCCCTGCCACGATTACGGCGACCGGCTGATCATTCCGGGACTGATTGACCTGCATGTCCATGCACCCCAGTACCCTTTCCGGGGACTGGGGATGGATCAGGAACTGATCGACTGGCTGAATACCCATACCTTCCCGGAAGAGGAAAAGTATCAGGATCCGGAATACGCAAAAAAGGCGTATGAAATTTTTATGGATGATCTGCTTCACAGCGCGACAACGAGATCCTGCGTCTTTGGCACCTGCCATCCGGACGCTACACTCTGGCTCATGGAACAGATGGAGGCGGCAGGACTTGCGGGATATGTAGGAAAGGTCAATATGGACCGGAACAGCCCGGAAAGTCTGTGTGAGGAAAGCGCCAAAGCATCCGCGGAAGCGACAGAGAACTGGATTCTGGCCGCGAAGAATCTTTCCAATGTCAGACCGATTCTGACGCCAAGATTTATTCCAACCTGTTCCGATGAATTGATGGAACGGCTCTCCGGGCTTCAGAAACAATACGATCTGCCGATGCAGTCCCATCTTTCGGAAAATTTAAGCGAGATCGACTGGGTAAAAGAACTGCAGCCAAAGGCGTCCTGTTACGGGGATGCGTACCGGATCCACGGCCTTTTTGGTGGGGACTGCCCGACCATCATGGCCCACTGTGTGTACAGCGGGGAAGAGGAAATACGGATGATGAAAGAACAGGGCGTCTTCGTCGCCCACTGCCCGGAATCCAATGCAAACCTCGCCTCTGGAATCGCACCGGCGAGGAAATATATGGAACTGGGGATGCAGATGGGACTTGGCACCGATGTGGCGGCTGGCTCCTCGATCTCTTTGTTCCGGGCGATGGCGATGGCCATCCAGTGTTCGAAGCTTCGGTGGAGACTCGTCGATCAAAGTCTGGCGCCCCTGAATGTGGAAGAAGTCTTTTACCTGGCGACCAAAGGCGGAGGAGCTTTCTTTGGAAAGGCTGGAAGCCTGGAAGAAGGGTACGAGTTTGACGCGGTTGTGATCGACGATCAGAAGATCCGAAACGCCCGTCCGCTTTCCGTTCGGGAACGGCTGGAGAGACTGATCTATCTGGACGGGGATGCCAGGGTGGAAGCAAAATATATCAAAGGAAAACAGGTAATCTGACAAAGCGGGCTTTTTGTGTGCCGCTGTACCAAAAGAGAACGGTAGGTGGGAAGGAATGGAAAACAAATATCTGGCAAAGATTCTGCCGTTTTTAAATGAGATTGAAGAGGACAGAAGAAAACAGTTTGAAGAGTATTTCCGGACAGTGCCCATGTGGCTGATGGACACCTTTGTGGTGGAAGAGCTGGAAAAAGGGACGGTTTTCGTACAGGAGGGAGAGCCTGCAGACATGATTTTCTTTATCGGGAAAGGTCTGATCAAAGCCACTGATTATCGGATTTACGGAATCAACTATGATTTTACTATGTTTGACAAGGTCTATGCATTCGGCGGAATGGAGGTCATCATCAATCTGGACAAGTACCAGACGACCCTCCAGACTGTGACAGAGTGTACGGTGCTAAAAATACCGAAAGAAGGGTTCAAAAAATGGCTGGATTCGGATATTGTTGCTCTCCAACAGGAGAGCCGGCTGATGGGCGAATATCTTCTGGAACAGGCCAGAGACAGCCGGATGCTTCTGTTTTTACAGGGAGCGGACCGGGTGGCATTCCTCCTGATGAAACGGTACCGCAAATATGCCCAGGGAGGCGTCCTGCGGATGAAGGGCGACCGGCAGGAACTGTCGGATTTCACGGGACTCTGTGTGAAGACGATCAGCCGTTCCATCAAGAAATTCAAGGAAAACGGGATGATTACGACACAGGGAAGCAATATCATGATTAACTATGAACAATACCGCAGAATGGAGGAGATGATCTCCGGAATTCTGGCGGAGGATTTATAAAAGGAGTGAATCAAAGATGGAAAAGAAATTACAGACCTGTCTTGCAAGTATTCGCGAAAAGACAGATTTCAAACCGGAAGTGGCATTGATTCTCGGAAGCGGACTGGGAGATTATGCAGACGGAATTCAGATTGAAACGACCGTGGATTACACCGAAATCGAGGGATTCCCGGTATCCACAGTAACAGGACATAAAGGACGCTTCGTCTTTGGAAATGTAGGAGATGTGCCGGTTGTCATCATGCAGGGCCGGGTTCACTATTACGAAGGTTACCCGATGTCCGACGTGGTTCTTCCTACCCGCCTGATGGGCCTTCTGGGGGCGAAAAAGCTGCTCCTTACCAATGCGGCCGGCGGAATCAACGAAAACTTCCGCCCGGGCGATTTCATGATGCTGACCGACCACATTGCCACAGGCGTGCCAAGTCCGCTGATCGGACCGAACCTGGACGACCTGGGACCTCGGTTCCCGGATATGAGCGAAGTGTACAGCCACAGAATCCAGGATGTGATCCGAAACGCCGCATCCGAGTGCGAGATTGATTTAAAAGAAGGCGTGTACGTTCAGCTTACCGGACCAAACTATGAGACACCGGCCGAAGTACGGATGTGCAAAATCTGGGGCGGAGACGCTGTCGGCATGAGCACGGCCTGCGAGGCAATGGCCGCACGCCATATGGGTATGGAGATCGGAGGAATCTCCTGCATCACCAACCTGGCAGCCGGTATCAGTAAGGAAAAACTGGATCACAAAGAAGTGCAGGAGACTGCAGACCGCGTTTCCAAAGACTTCAAACGACTGGTAACAAAGATTATCGAAACGATGTAGGACTGATTTCGAGAGACGGAAGAAAGGCGTGAATATATGGATATCAAAACAATTCCGAAACTGGATCTGCACTGTCATCTGGACGGCTCTCTGACAAAAGCCATGATCGAGCGGCATCTGGGAAAACCGATACCGGAGGATGCCCTGACGGTGTCGGAGGACTGCCGGAGCCTGACAGAATATCTGGAAAAATTTGATCTGCCGGTACAGTGCCTGCAGGACGAGGCAGGACTGGAAGACGGTGCGTATACCTTTGTAGAAGAGATCGCAAAGGAACATGTAGAATATATTGAAGTCCGGTTTGCTCCGATGCTTTCGGTTCACGAAAACTTAAGCTGCGCAAAGGTGATTGAGGCCGTGCGGAAAGGAATGGAGCGGGCGAAGACAGATTTTCAGGTACAGTACGGGATCATCGTCTGTGCCATGAGAAATCACAGCCAGGAGCAGAACCTGTCCATGCTGAAATGTGCAAGAGAATATCTGGGACACGGTGTCTGTGCCCTGGATCTGGCAGGGGATGAATCCGCATTCCCGACGGCAGAATTCCGTGATATTTTTGTAGAGGCAAAACGGCTTTGCATGCCGTTTACCATCCATTCCGGGGAGACCGGAAATCTGGACAATGTCCGGGAAGCATATGAACTGGGGGCAAGACGAATTGGCCACGGCATTGCACTTCAAAAAGATCAGGAGCTGATGAAAGCGTACGCAAATGCCGGAATCGGAGTGGAGATGTGTCCGACCAGCAACTTCCAGACTAAGGCTGCATCAGGATGGAGGGACTATCCGCTGCGCCAGTTTGTAGATGCAGGAATCAAGGTCAGTATCAATACAGACAACCGGACGGTCAGCGGCACAACCATGACAAAAGAGCTGACAAGAGTTTATGAGCAGTACGGTCAGGATGACGAACTGATTCTCACCCTGCTTCGCAATGCCGCGGAAACGGCATTTGACCCGGAAATCAAAGAGATAATGGAAACGAAATGGAAAGGGATATAAGATGGAAAAGAAAGAAATTTTGAAATATGTAGACCATACCTTGCTGACTCAGGGAGCAACCTGGGAGGAGATCCGCCAGATTCTGGACGACGCCATGAAATATGAGACGGCATCCGCCTGCATTCCGGCGTCCTATGTAAAACAGGCAGCAGATTATGTGGAAGGGAAACTTCCGATCTGCACCGTGATCGGATTCCCGAACGGGTACAGCACAACGGCAGTCAAAGTATTTGAAACAAAAGATGCCATCGAAAACGGCGCTTCCGAGATCGACATGGTCATCAACATCGGCTGGTTAAAAGATAAGAAATATGAAGAACTGGAAGACGAAATCCGCCAGATTCACGAGGCATGCGGTGGACGTATTCTGAAGGTAATCATCGAAACCTGTCTTCTGACCGAAGAAGAAAAGATCAAGATGTGCGAGATCGTCACAAAAGCAGGCGCAGAATATATCAAGACATCCACCGGATTTTCCACCGCAGGTGCAACTTTTGCGGATGTGGAACTGATGCGGACTCATGTTGGATCTGACGTCAAAGTGAAAGCGGCAGGAGGCATTTCCTCTTTCGATGACGCGGAAGAATTCATCCGACTTGGTGCGGAGCGCCTTGGAACAAGCAGACTTGTGAAAATCATGAAAAACAGCCCGGACGCAGGAGCCGGATACTAGAAGGAGGAGACAGCGTGAGCACCCATATGATGATAGAGCTGGTCGGGTATTTCGGATCCGCCCTTGTGCTGGTATCCTTTCTGATGGCCTCGGTGGTCAAACTTAGGATTATCAACATGGCCGGCGGAGTGATCTGTACGATCTATTCTCTGGTAATCCATGCATATCCGACGGCAATCATGAATACCTGCCTCGTTCTGATCAACTTTTATTACCTGATGCGGCTCCGGAAAACAGAGAGGGCTTACGATGTGATCGAGGGAAAGCCGGAAGAATCCATGCTGCATTATTTTGTGAACCGGTATGCGGCAGATATCCAGAAATACTTTCCAGATTTTGATACAATATCAAAGACAATGCAGGGCTGCAATGCTGCCTATATCGTCTGCCATGACACTGCTCCGGCAGGAATCCTCCTCGGAAATCGGCGCCCGGATGGAGAGCTGGATGTGATACTGGACTATTCCACGCCGGCATACAGAGACTGCTCAGTCGGGACCTGCCTGTATTCCAGGCTGAAAGAGCAGGGAATACGGAAGCTGACCTTTGCCGGAACACCGGGGCTCCATGAATCCTACTTACAGACAATGGGATTTACAAAAGAAGAAGGGACTTACGTCAAAGAACTGGATCAGGATAAGAAATGATTCAATCCATATTAGAACGGGCGAGACAATAATTAAGCAAAAATAACTGTTTTCAAAACAATGAAAGACCAAGGATAAAAGACCTCCGGGATGTACATTGAGAGATGTGCACTTCGGAGGTTTTGTTTGATGTTGACATACATAGAGTTGCATGGAAACATGAAAATAAGGAATCCGGAGGCCAGGTGGAAGATCACACTCCTCATCTGTGTTTAGATGGGGATTTATGATATAATACGTGTAGAGAAATTCATAGTGGAGAGGAAGGACAGAAGGTATATGTTATCAATGTGTGGTGTGGATTGCTGCGGTAAATGTGCCAGAAAAGAAGAGTGCGGCGGCTGTGTCAAAACAGAGGGACGTCCTTTTGGAGGAAGGTGCATTGCAGCGGAATGCATTAAAAAAGGTGGTTTTGAGGCGCTTAAAAAAGCAAAATGTGATTTGATCGATGAAATCAATGCGCTTGGGATTTCGGATCTACATATAGAAGATCTGAACTTGCTGAATGGATTTTATGTCAATTTAGAATACCCGCTTGCAAATGGCCAAAGTGTAAAACTGCTTGAAGATAAAAATGTATATTTCGGAAATCAGGTGGAAATACCAGGAAGTGAAAGTTGTTACGGCATGGTAGCAGATGAGGAATATCTTCTTGTGTGTGAATATAAATGTAACGGAACTGATCCGAAAATCATCTGTTATAAAAAGAGGGAAAATCGGATCTGAAAACTAGTCATAAATAAATAAGAATACACACTCTTTAGTTTAAGAGGAGGATGAAAGATGACGACAGAAGAATTGAGGGCTGTCTGGGAGAAGGAAGAAGAAATTGCTCATATCCATGGATGGGATTTTTCACATATTTATGGAAGATACGAAGAAGAAAAGGATTTGCCGTGGGATTATCGAAGGATCGTTGAACAGTATTTGACAAAAGATGACGAGCTTTTGGATTATGATACTGGAGGCGGAGAATTTTTACTTTCTCTTCATCATCCTTATGTGAAAACCGCAGCAACGGAGGGATATCCTCCAAATGTGCTTTTGTGTAAGGAAACTTTGGAGCCGCTTGGGATTGATTTTCAAGAATGCAATGATCCATCTGATATTCCTTATGCAGATGCTTCTTTTGATGTCATCATTAACCGGCATGGGGACTTTGATGCATCAGAATTGTACAGACTTTTGGAGAAAGGAGGCGTGTTTATTACTGAACAAGTTGGCGGGGAGAATGACCGGGATCTGGTCGAAATGGTGCTGCCGGGGACGCCGGAACCATATCCTCATCTAAACTTGAAAGAGCAGCGTAAAATATTCGAAGAAGCGGGATTTCAGATTTTGAAGGCAGAGGAAGCATATAGATCGATTGTTTTTTATGACGTAGGGGCCTTCGTATGGTTTGCACGCATCCTGGAATGGGAGTTTCCTCAATTTTCTGTCAGCCGATGCTTCCCACAACTATTGGAAATGCACAAGAAAATTGAAAAAGAGGGAAAAATAGAAGGAACCATCCACCGGTATTTGATCGTTGCAAAAAAGTGATGCGTACAAGTTGAGGAGGAAAACAGTGATCTTATATTTTACAGGAACAGGTAACAGCGAATACGTTGCAGAAAGAATTGGAAGAGAAGCAAATGACGAGGTCATAAATCTGTTTGAAAGGCTGCGTGAAAAGGATTTTACAGAAATACATTCTGAGCGCTCCTGGGTAATCGTCACGCCGACATATGCGTGGCGGATTCCGCGCATTCTGCAGGAATGGATGAAAAAGACGAAACTATCAGGGAGCCGGGATATTTATTTTGTCATGACTTGCGGAACCAATATCGGGAATGCCGGAAAATATTTGAAATCTCTGTGCAGAGAAAAAAGACTGCGATATTTTGGATGTCTGGAAGTGGTTATGCCGGAAAACTATATTGCTTTGTTTAAAACACCGACAGAAGAGGAAGCGTTAAACATTATCAGACGGGCAGAAAAGAGCATTGAAAAAGCGGCTGCTAAAATTAAAAATGGAGAGAAATTTCCGCGTATTTCTGCTTCAGCTGCAGATAAACTGAGCAGTGGTATTATAAATGATCTGTTTTACCCTCTGTTTGTTCACGCCAGAAAATTTTATACGACCGATTCGTGCATTTCCTGCGGAAAGTGCCGGGAAGTCTGTCCGCTTCAAAATATTCGCATGAACAATGGAAGACCGGTATGGGGTAAAGATTGTACGCATTGTATGGCATGTATTTGCAGATGTCCCAAAGAAGCTATCGAATATGGCAAACACAGCAGAGGGCTCCCGCGGTATACTTTCCCAAAAGAAAAAATTTTATGGTAAAGATTGCTTAGTATCAATAAAGGAGACAAAGAATATGGATAAAAAGATTGCAGTAATATTTCCGGGAATCGGATATCACGTAGATAAACCACTTTTGTATTACAGCAGAAAACTGGCAGTGCAGTATGGATATGAAATTGTCTGCGTCCAATACGGCACACTGCCTTTCGGCATCAAAGGAGATGCAAAGAAAATGTACGCTGCTTACGAGATGGCTCTGGAAAATGTGGCAGATCAGCTTTCCAAGATAGACTTTGCCGCGTATACGCATGTGCTGTTTATATCAAAAAGTATCGGAACAGCGGTGGCTGCATCCTACGATGCAAATAAGGGAATTGGAGCAGGACATGTCTATTATACACCGGTGGAGGCCTCTTTTCAGGCGATAGGAAAGAGAGGAATCGTATTTCATGGAACAGGCGATGACTGGGCGAAGACAGATGTCATTGTCGAGGAATGCCAAAAAAGAGGATTGTCTCTTTTTTTGACGGAACATGCAGATCATTCTATGGAGACCGGGGACGCACTGAATGATCTGGAAATCATGAAAACGATCATGAAGGAAACAGAAGAGTATATCAAAGGATTTTCCAATAATAGGGAAATGCTTAAAAATACGTTGTAAGCATGACAAAGCAAAAGAAATAAGCATTAGACACATAAAAATACAGGTGCTATATTGTAGATGTCCGAGAGGGCATCTATTTTTTTCAGGAGGTGTCGGCAATGAACTTATATGAAACAGATAAAGAGTTTATGGAAATTTTTGAGCGGTTTGCTTTTGAGGAAGTTGTCCATGAAGAAGGGCAGGAACTGGAAGATCAGACGAGATACATGGCGATCCTTGCCGTGCTGATTGGATGCCAGGGACAAGAGGTATTCCGAATGATGCTGCCAAAGGCAATGGAAAATGGAATCACACCTGTGATGGTAAAAGAAATTGTGTATCAGGCGGCGGATTATGTGGGATTTGGGCGTATGCTGCCATTTCTTGAAATCGCCAATGAAGTGATGGAAGAAAAAGGAATCGAACTGCCTGTGGAGCATCGGGGAACAACGACCGAAGAAAACCGTCTGGAAAAAGGTGTGCAGGCGCAGGTTGATATTTTCGGAGAGCATATGAAAGAGGCATGGAAAGCAGGACATATCAACAAGTGGTTGGCTGCAAACTGCTTTGGAGACTATTATACGAGAAATGGGCTGGATCTGGCACAGCGGGAACTCATTACTTTTTGCTTCCTTATAGCACAGGGGGGATGTGAACCTCAGGCAATCGCCCATGCAAAAGGAAATATGAATATGGGAAATGATAAAGAATTTCTGATCAAAGTTGTCTCCCAGTGTGTTCCGTATATTGGTTATCCAAGAAGTCTGAACGCCATATCCTGTATTGAAAAAGCAGCAGAGTAGACAGATGATAAAACGTTGGGTTTCTCTATAAATTGGCAAGGTGTAAAATCCTTGCCTTTTTTGTTGTGCAGTTGACGAGAGATACAAAAATATATATAATTATATTATATAAACGATTTATATAAAATGATTATAAAGAGGTAACATTTATGCCAAAACAGAGAATTACAAAAGAAATGGTTGTCAATGCTGCTTTTGAAATAGCGCGAAATAGCGGAATGGAACAAGTTATGGTAAAAAATATAGCGGATAAGATAGGCTGCTCTGTGCAGCCTATTTACAGCTACTGCAAAAATATGGAAGGATTGCGCAGAGATGTCGTTGAACAGGTGGGTGTCTTTATCCAGAACTATGTGAGAACCCATATTGATAAAGAGGACTTGTTCCGCAGTACCGGCAGAGTCTATATTCAGTTGGCAAAAGAAGAGCCGGCGCTGTTTCGCATATTTATTTTGCATCAGAGAAATGGGATTTCTTCTCTGGACGATTTATACAGAAAGGAAACAGATCCTCATGTTGCCGAATTTATTGCCGGTCAGCTGAACATAAGCACGGACAAGGCAAAGCGGTTACATCTGAATATGCTGATTTATACGATCGGGATTGGTACAATTTTTTCGGTTACTGAGCCGGGAATTTCAGCGGATGAAATATATACGCAGTTAGAAGCTGCTTATGAGACATTTTTAAAGCAGGCACTGTATGCTTAAGGAAGCGGAAAGGAGTTCGTTATGAAAAAGGGGATTATCATTTATCGGTCTAAGTATGGGGCAACGAAAAAATATGTAGACTGGCTAAAAGAAATGACGGATTTTGATTGTGTAGAAGCATCGAAGGTTCTTGTCGATGATGTGGCAAACTATGAAATGATCGTTCTGTGCGGTGGCATATATGCTTCAGGTATAGCGGGATTGTCGGTTTTAAAAAAGAATATCGGGAGATGGAAACAAAAAAAGATTGCAATATTCTGCGTGGGAGCTTCCCCGTATGATGAAAATGCCTTTGGAGAGATCAAAAAACATAATCTAAAAGATGATTTAAAAGGAATCCCTGTTTTTTATGGCCGAGGAGCCTGGGATGAAGCCAAAATGACATGGAAAGACAGAACTTTGTGCAAGATACTGCAAAAATCGATTGCAAAAAAAGACCCAAGTACATACGAACCGTGGATGCAGGCGCTTATGTGCGCGGTAGGGCAAACGTGCGACTGGACAGATAAAAAATATCTGCTGCCGCTGATGGAATATTTGCAAGGGTAATTTACAAACAACATTTGTTTGATTACAATATTCACAGGATTAGGAGAAGAAAGCGAGGAAAAATTATGACAAATAAAGATATCCTGCGGATTGCAATGGAGCAGTCGGCAGCAGACATCAATTGCAAAGCGTCAGATTTTCTCTGTGAGCACCATGTCGTTGTCACATCCTGTGTGGGCGAGAAAGCACGAAAATATTATAGAGAACCGATTGCCTGTAATTTGGTCTCCTATGGAAACAATATCGTGGCATCGGTGCGGGAAGAATATAAAGATATTGTGGAAGAATACATAGGAAGATACGAGTTTTATCATTGTTTTGAAACACCAAATATGCACTGGCTTGAGGAAAGGCTGTCAAAGAGAGGACAAAAAGTATGCTTTATGGCAGAATATTATTTGCCGGATGTTGAAAAGCTGCGTGCGCTGCCTTGTGATTATGAGCTGAAAGTTTTGGAACAGAAAGATTTCGCCGAGCTGTATCAGCCACAGTGGGCAAACGCCTTATGTGAAGACAGAAAACAGCTGGATGTTCTGGGGGTTGGCGCATATGATGGCGGCAAACTGATTGGACTTTCGGGGTGCTCCGCCGATTGTGATACAATGTGGCAGATTGGTGTAGATGTACTGCCGGAGTACAGAAGAAAAGGAATCGCATCTTCACTTACCAGCACGTTGGCGGAAGAAATATTAAAAAGAGAAAAAGTTCCTTTTTATTGTTCGGCATGGTCCAATATCAGATCTGTGCGCAATGCTGTCAAAAGCGGTTTTCTTCCTGCGTGGGTGGAAATGACAGCAAAACCTGCAGAGATGGTAAATGAAATGAATCGGCAATAATTTGTCGATTTTCGGATAACAATAGCGAAAGGAGAAGGGCGGTATGTTAAAAGCGAAACCAACGACACATTTGACAGGGATTAATATACAGGGTGATTTTGGAGATTTTTACAGATTAGTAGACAGTATTCATCGTATGACAATAACGGAAGAAGAGCATATGGATGTTTACTACGGAGTAAAAAATCGTCTGCTTGGAATCTGCTATGACATTCGTCATGCATTTATGGGGGACCGTGATATTGTGTTGGAAGATAATGGAATGAATCAGGAAATCATGAAATGGCATGAAATGATCACGCCCACGCAGAATGTATACTATAGTGTGAATATATTGTTCCCGGAAGCTATTTTTGTAGCTGTGACGATTCCAAAGTTTTATCAGCTTTCGGCATGCTATTATGGACGCCGTTCGCGGTGTGCAGATATGGGGCTTCCTCCAATTCCATATGGATATTATCTTGAGGATAAGGCTAATTTGAATTTGTTGTGTGCGGTAATATGGCAGGCACTCGGGGAGGTTATCGGAGATGAAGAATTGGAAAAAATAATTCGCCTTGCGCAGAATTCCCATGAGGATTACATTAATTACGTGACACAGTATGTTGATAAATGTAACGTTGAGTTATTAACTAAGACTTCCCACACCAATAAGGTGTGTTGAACCTTGAAAGTTCAATATT
>NZ_JBKSWG010000040.1:0-13646 GCF_047234585.1 Sellimonas sp.
GGTAATTCCTTACTGGCTGTAAGGGGTATTAACCATAAATATATTGTAGTAGTAGGAGGAAAGGCGAAATGAAAAAAATATTACTTGCAGGGGAGTCATGGATGAGTTATACGACTCATGTAAAAGGTTTTGACAGTTTTTATACTTCAGTTTATGAAACCGGAGAAAAATGGCTGAAGAAAGCGCTGGAAGATGGAGGCTATGAAGTAACTTTCCTACCGAACCACGTGGCAGCGGAGGAATTTCCGTACACATTGGAAGAATTGAAACAATATGATGCAGTTATCCTTTCGGATATAGGGGCCAATACACTGCTGCTTCCGTGTGCCACTTTCACAAAAAGCGTAAAAATGCCGAATAGGGCAGGGCTGATCCGTGATTATGTACTTGACGGAGGAGGACTTTTGATGATTGGCGGTTATCTGACATTCTCCGGGGTGGACGCAAAGGGAAAATGGCATGATACACCGGTGCAGGAAGTGCTGCCGGTAGAAATATTGACAGTTGATGACCGGATGGAACACTGTGAGGGGATACGACCGATTACGGTCAAAGAGCATGCTGCTTTGAAAGAAGTAAAGTCTAGCTGGCCGGAAGTATTAGGTTACAATAAGACAATTGCGAAAGCAGATGCAGATGTGGCAGTCTTGGTAGGAGAAGATCCTTTTATTGCTTTTGGCACGTACGGGAAAGGAAGAAGTGCAGTGTTTACTTCAGACTGTGCACCGCACTGGGCACCGCCGGAATTCTGTGAATGGCCAGAATACCCGGCAGTGTGGCAGGGCATTGTAGGGTGGCTTACAGAAAAGGAATAACATAAGATTCAGGAGGCAGGACAGATGCAAAGCTACAGTGAAGAAGAATTTTTGAACAAAGTCCTTTCCATTGGCAGTGTCAACGGAAGTGACGACGAACGGATTCTGGCGGAGTTTCTGGCAAACTATTTGAAAGCATGCGGAGTGAATGCTGTGGTTCAGGAAATTGGAAAAAAGCATGCCAATGTTATTGCGATGCTGGAAGGGAAGTCGGAAGAAAAGATTATTTGGAACGGGCATCTGGATACGGTTCCATATGGAAAAATTTCTGAATGGAGTACGGACCCTGCCGTTCCGGTAAAAAAGAATGGATGCATCTATGCCAGGGGTGCAAGCGATATGAAAAGCGGATTGGCCGGGATGGTATATACGCTGGGAAATATGAAAAAACGGGGGTATGTGCCGAGACAGACGATTTACTTTTTTGGGACGTGCGACGAAGAAAAAGGAGGGAATGGAGCAGAGCAGATCCTGAGAGATGGACGGATGGATGACGCCATACTTTTGCTGATCGGAGAACCAACCGGGCTCAAAATAGGAAGTGCGCAAAAGGGCTGTGTCTGGATGGAGATGCAGGTTCGGGGGCGGACAAGCCACGGGGCCTATCCGAAGGAAGGAGTTAATGCAATTGAGTATGGCATGCAGATCTTTTCAGATATCAAAAGCGCACTGGAAACAAAAAGCCATTCCCTCCTTGGGAAACCCACAGTTCAGATTACTGGCATTTCTGGTGGGATCGCTCCGAATATGACCCCGGACGAAGCGGATATTCGCATGGATATCCGCATCATACCTGGAATGACAGAGAAAGATGTACTGTACTGTGCGGAAGAAGCAAAAGAGAAATACGTGCGGCAGACAAAGGGGGTACTGACAGCAAAATTCAGGATCGAAAACAAAAGGAGGGCAATTGAGACGTCCGAGGATGATTCCTGGATCAGGAAAATACAGTGGGGACTCAGATGTATGAAAATTCCAGATGAAAAAATCGGGATTCCGTTTTTTACGGATGCGTCGATACTGACAAGGAATGACACGACAATTCCTGTCATCCTTTTCGGCCCTGGGGAACCTCATCTTGCTCACAAACCGGATGAATATGTAGAGGTAAAACAATATATCCGGTATATCCAGCTGTTAAATCAAATATTTTAACCAATTTTTGGCAAAAATAAGGTATAGTATACATATACAGCTTCGACTTATAAGGAATACTAGATTGGACGGCGTATGAGAAAAGTATTTGATGGGGTTGAAAAGATTGAGAACAACAATTAAGGACATTGCCAATTATACAGGATTTTCAGTGACGACGATCTCGCTTGTCCTGAATAATAAGGCACACAAAATACCAAAAAGCACAAAGGATACTATTCTGGATGCAGCAGAGAAATTAAATTATCATCCGAATCAACTTGCTGTAGGTCTGGTAAAGAAGCGCACAGATACGATCGGGCTGATCATATCAGATGTCAGCAATGTGTTTTTTTCCAATCTGGCAAAAGGAGTGGAAGACGAGTGCAGAAAAAAAGGCTGGAATCTGTTTCTGTGCAATACGAATGACAAACATGAGAGAGATTTATCTTATATACAGATACTGGCAGACAAAGGAGTGGATGGCATTCTGTTTTGTATGTCTTTGGACAGCGACAAAAAAAAGGCAATGGAGAGTATTGCACTTTTAGAAAAACTGAAGATGCCCTTTGTGATGATTGACCGCTTCCTAGAAGAAGCGTCCTGCAGCTCGGTCATTGTCAATCATATACAAGGCGGATATGCTGCCTCAAAATATCTTCTGGAACAGGGACACAGAAAAATTGGATGCGTAACCGGACCGCAAGAACTCGAAGATTCAAGGGATCGTCTTACTGGATATCAGAAAGCGCTGAAAGAGTACGGAGTCCCATATCGTCAGGAACTGATTTATGAGGGAAAGTATGATTCGGAAAGCGGATATCTGGGAGCAAAATACCTGACAGAACAGAAAGCGACAGCAATCTTTACATTCAACGATATGTCAGCGTACGGAGCATACAATTATTTGAAAAAACAGAAAATTCATGTCCCAGAGCAGATTTCTCTAGTGGGGTATGATGATATTTTTTTCTCAGAACTTCTTGACGTACCGCTCACTACAGTCAGACAGCCTGTCTATGATATGGGAGTGGAGGCTGTCAAACAGCTTGCAGAAGAAGTGGGAAATGAACGGAAATCTCAGAAATGTATTACATTCCAGCCATCTCTCATCATCCGGGACAGTGTGTCTGTATGTAGAAAAGAGGAGTAGCATGAAGATATTGAATTACGGTTCACTAAATATAGATTATACATATCGGATTCCGCACATCGTCGCCCCAGGAGAGACAATCACTTCGCAGTATCTCTCTGTATTTCCAGGAGGGAAGGGACTGAATCAGTCCGTGGCACTTGCAAAAGCGGGAGCCCAGGTTTGGCACGCGGGAATGATCGGGGAAGACGGAGAATTTCTGAAGCAGATTTGCAAAAAATCAGGAGCAGATACAAGGTTTATATCTCAAGTCGAAACAAGAACCGGAAATGCAGTAATCCAAGTTTCCGACGAAGGTCAGAACAGTATCATCCTTTTCCCAGGGGCTAACAGAATGAATACGAAAGAAAAGGTAGATTCTGTACTCGATTTTTTTGAACCAGGAGATTTTTTACTTCTTCAAAATGAGATTAACCTGATCGGATACCTGATTGACAAGGGCAAAGAAAAAGGAATGACGGTTATCTTGAATCCGTCTCCTTTTGACGAAAATCTGCAGGAAGCCGATTTGAAGAAAGTGGACTTGTTTCTCATCAATGAGATAGAGGGACGACAGATTACCGGAAAGAACGAGACAGAAGAAATCTTGGCGGAAATGAAAAAGTGTTATCCCCGTGCGGGAGTCGTACTCACACTTGGGAGTGAGGGAGCTATATATCAGGACACTCAGGAAATATGGAGACAGAAGGCATATGAGACTAAGGCGATTGACACTACTGCGGCGGGAGACACGTTTACAGGATATTTTTTGGCTGCTATGATGGAAGGAAAGAATAAGGCTCAGGCATTAACAGAAGCTTCCTATGCTGCAGCTATAGCAGTGTCAAGGAAAGGAGCTGCAGTCTCCATACCTGAAAAACAAGAAGTGATCTATGGGATCGCAAATCAGAAAATAGTATAAGAGAAAAATCTGTAAAAGGCCCGGGGAAGAGAAAAGTTTCTTCCCCGGCCTTTTGCTGGCTTGGTTTTGGCATAAAAAAGTGGCTGGGGGAGGAGCCCCAGCCGTGGAGAAAATTATGAAAAAGAAAATTTTTATTTCAACAAGTTGTTTTCCTTGTCTGATTCTATAGTACACTGCATTTGTGACGAAAATATGAGAAAAAACAAAAGGAATTGTGAATATAAAGTAAAGATAGACGAAAGTCATGCCTGCCATTGATATAATTCTCCAATCTGATAAGAGCTGGATTTTGGGAACCGGCTTTTGAGAATGAAAAGAATATGCTAGAATAGAAACACAGATAAAATAGTTCCAATGGAGGGAAAAAGAGATGGAAGACAGAGTAAAGCTTCAGCAGTACGAAAAGATGCAGAAAGCCATTCAGAAAAGGTACGAGGATGCATGTGACAAATTGGAGGAGATGAAAGAGGCAGGAAGGACAAAATCTGCTACTTACCGACAATATATGGGAAATAAGATGATGTATAAAAATATGCTGGACCTCTACGCATTATACGATCTGAAAGAAGAGTGATGATATGGAACAGATGACATTGTTTGATGACAGAAGAGAGACTGTCCCTCTGGCAGCCAGACTCAGGCCGGCAGGACTGGAAGATTTTGTGGGACAGGAACATCTTATTGGAGAAGGGAAGATCCTCAGACAACTCATAGAACGGGATCAAATTTCCTCCATGATTTTCTGGGGCCCTCCGGGCGTGGGAAAAACGACGCTTGCAAGCATCATCGCAGGAAAAACAAAAGCGGAGTTCGTAAATTTCAGTGCGGTCACAAGCGGGATCAAGGAGATCAAAGAAGTCATGCAGATGGCGGAACAGAGGAGAAAGATGGGGCAGCGGACGCTTCTTTTTATAGACGAAATCCATCGTTTTAATAAGGCACAGCAGGATGCATTTCTGCCGTTTGTGGAGAAAGGGAGCATTACCCTCATCGGTGCAACAACGGAGAACCCTTCTTTTGAGATTAATTCAGCTCTGTTATCTCGCTGTAAGGTATTTGTACTCAAAGCGTTGGAAGAGAAAGATCTTGTATGTTTGCTGCACCATGCGCTTGAGAAAAAAGAAGGCTTTGCGGAACAACATGTCAAAATCACAGACAGCCAGTTGGAAGCGATTGCCGCATTTGCCAATGGAGATGCCCGTACAGCGCTCAACACACTGGAGATGGCTGTGCTCAATGGCGAAATACACGCCGATGGGATCTATGTCACGGAGGAAGGAATGGAACAGTGTATCAACAGGAAATCTCTTCTGTATGATAAGACGGGGGAAGAGCATTACAATCTCATCTCCGCCCTGCATAAATCCATGCGAAACAGCGATCCCGATGCGGCTGTATACTGGATGATGCGGATGCTGGAAGGAGGAGAGGATCCTCTTTATATTTCCAGGAGGCTGATCCGGTTCGCTAGTGAGGATGTGGGGATGGCGGACAGTCAGGCGCTTCAGGTGGCGGTGGCGGCATACCAGGCTTGTCACTTTCTCGGAATGCCTGAATGTGATGTGCACCTGACGCATGCGGTCATTTATTTATCCCTGTCGCCCAAGTCCAATGCACTTTACCGAGCGTGTGAATCCTGCAAAGCAGATGTCAGGACGAAGAGAGATGAACCGGTGCCCCTGGTACTTCGAAATGCTCCTACAAAGCTGATGAAAGAGCTGGATTACGGAAAAGGGTATCAATATGCCCATGATACAGAAGAGAAACTGACTCATATGCAGTGTATGCCGGATTCCATGAAAGGGAGAGAATACTATTTTCCTACTGAAGAAGGAAAAGAAAAAGCATACAAAGAGAGACTTGCTGCCATCAAGGAATGGAAGGAAAAATAGCAGCGCTTTTTAAACTATAAACGGTATCCTATTTTCTTTTTTCCCGTTTCCTGTATTTCAGAGGAGTGCAGCTGTATGTGTCCTGGAATTTCCGTATGAAATTCGAGGTGTAGCTGTATCCTGTCTCACGGGCGATTTCCGCCACAGACTGTTCGGTGGTACAGAGCAAACTGGCAGCCAGAGACATCCGCAGAGAAGAGACGTATTCTCCGATTGTCATATGGTAGTAGTGGGAGAATCCGGCTTTTAGCTTCTGTGGCGTGATCAGAAGCTGGCGACTTAAAGAATCGATGGTAGGAGGATTGCGGAATTGCTCCGTGAGAATATCTCTGGCAGTTTGGATACAATGAAAATCATTGGCGGTCAATGCAATCTGCCGTCGATCTTTTCCGACTTCTATGGTACCGTAATCTACTTGTCGAGAGAAAGCGTTCTGCCCATCTGGATCTCCGCTTTCGAAGATTGCGGCCATACATTCGAGGATCGCTGCCTCCAGATGCAGCGGATTTAATCTCCCGGTACGGTCCAGATAGAGCATTCGGTGCAGGACCTGCAGAATATGTGATGGCAGATGGTAATAAGTGTGATTGGGAATAAAATAATCCGAAAGGCGAAAATCAGGGTATGCTGCCTCCAGTTTTCGGACAAAATCTGGATAGATCGTGATTTCTGCGCCGTGAAAATGCTGCCCTTTTAACCATTTTTGTATACCGTGAAGTTCTTTTTCGTAGACGAGAAAGGCAGACGGCAGAAAGGCAGAAGCAGACTGATGATCCAGCTGGAATCTTGTTGTGCCGTCATATACGATTCCGAATCTCAATAGAGGCTCACTATTGTCAAAGCGTATCGTAAAATCGTGTCCTATCGTGTAGTCAGCAATCCCGAAATCATAAAGATTCTCTTTTTGATAAAAGCGAAAAGAGCTTCCGTCTGAGTTTTGGTAATGTGTAAAATAGGTCTGTTTTTCTGCATGAAAATCGAGTTCTCGCAGCACAATGTCTCTGAACTGTGCCGCGTTGTCTGAAAAAAACATAAGATTCCCCTTTCAAAAAATATGATAAAAGATGATAAAATAATCAAAAAAGATGTTTGTATTGATTTATGGACATGGGTTTGTTATAATGCCCTACGTAGTTAGCTAAGACTAACACACGGTAGTATATTACAACAAATAAAAGGAGAAGTACAGATGAAAAAGAAATTTTTTGCAATTATTATGGCCGTAATGGCAACCTCTGTAATTCTGGCAGGATGCCAGGGAAAAGACACAAAAAAGCAGGAAGAAACCGGTAAAAAGGCGGAAACAGTGACAGTTCAGGATGCCAAAGGCAAGGTGGAGATACCGGCCGATCCGAAACGGATCGTGGACTTGAGTGGAAACAGTGACATCCTTTCTGTTCTTGGATATTCAGTGGTAGGTACAGCTAACTCAGATGCGTACGATTACACAAAATTTCCGTCATACCTGGAAGAAACACTGGATGGAGCCAAGATTCTCGGATACAGTATGCAGGATACGATGGATGTGGAAGGAATCCTGGAATTAAATCCGGATCTCATCATTATTTCCAATGTACAGGAAAAGATGTACAGTCAGCTTCAGAAAATTGCACCGACGGTTATGATTGAACTTGCACAGATTGACTGGAGGGAGGACATCAAGGCCTTTGCAAAACTGATGAATAAAGAAGAAAAGGCAGAAGAGTGGCTGAAAACATATAAAGAGAAAGCGGAAGAAACAGGAAAAGCGATTCGGGAGACATACGGGGAAGATACAACGTACCTGGCTCTCCTTGCAAGCGGTGGACAGCTCTTTGTCTTTGATGCGGCAGGGATCGGCGGTGTAATGTACGATGACATGGGACTGAAAAAACCGGAAAATATGCCGCAGCAGGAGAATATCAGCCTTCCGGTCATCAACTATGAAGGGCTTGCACAGATCGATGCAGATTATCTGTTTGTTGTCGGGACAGAGGAAGATATGGAAAGTCTGAAAGGGAACAGTATCTACAACAGTATGAGAGCCGTCAAGGACGGGCATGTGGTGGAGCTGCCATCCAGCCCATATTTCAATATCGGATACAGCTGCATTGGACAAGAAGTGTTCCTTAAAGAGTTTTCCTCTTTGATGGAGAAATAGACAATGAAGAACAAGTCTTGGATTTTGACAGCAGCGGGAACGCTGCTGTTGTTCGTAGGAATCATCGCATCCATTCATATAGGTGCAAAAAAAATTCCGCTTTCGGATATCTATCACGGGTTGTTTCACTATGAAGGGACGCTTCACGATCAGTTGATCAGGAATGTCAGACTTCCCCGGACAGTATGTGCAGTCTTAGCCGGAGGAATGCTGGCAATGACAGGGACTATGATGCAGGGAGTGCTTAGAAATCCTGTTGCAGAGCCGACTGTTCTGGGGGTTACCCAGGGAGCGACGCTTGCGGTGTCCATCTCTTCGGTGTCCGCTTTGGCAGGAGGCGTCTATGGGAATTTTTTCATGGCTTTGACGGGTGCGGCCATAAGCGGAGGGATGATCCTTCTGTTTACAATGAAAAGTGCTGCAAACCAAAGTATTTCCAGAATTCTTCTGGCAGGGACTGCCTTAAGTACCTTTTTCCTTTCCCTGGCAACAGTGGCTGCGCTTCTTGGAAACCGGTCTCAGGAACTGGCCTTCTGGGTGGCCGGAGGATTTCGTCAGGCTGGATGGATCCAGGCGGCATTTCTCTTTGCTGTTGGCGGAAGCTTTAGCATCCTTGCCCTCTCATTATCAGGGAAGATCAATCTGATCAGTCTTGGGGATGAAGCTGCCATAGGGCTTGGTGTTGCCCCGGAAAAAGTAAAAAGAAAGACCGTACTTTGCATCATCCCAATATGCGCTGTCTGTGTAGCGGCGGCTGGAAATATTGGATTCGTAGGACTTTTTGTTCCTCATATCATAAGAAAATTGAACGGAAATGATTACAGAAAACTCATGCCGCTCTCTTTCCTGTACGGAAGTGTCATCCTTGTACTGGCAGATATTGCAGCGCGGACGATCCTGGCTCCGTATGAACTTCCGATCGGACTATTTACCGCATGTATCGGCGTGCCGGTATTCTTGTGGCTTGTGAGAAAGGAGAAAAAATAGATGAAGAAAGCAAAATACAAAATTGCAGTGTTAGTTTGTATTGTCCTTCTCCTTTTGACAGTAATCATCTCCCTGATGGTTGGAAGCTACCAGATGACTCCAGGGGAAGTGATAGGAACTTTTCTTGGAAATGGAGACAGCATGCAGCGATTTACCATCTATGAGCTTCGTCTCCCAAGAGTCGTCCTTGCAGTTATTGTGGCATCCGCCCTTGGCGTTTCCGGCGGAGTGCTCCAGGCTGTTACCAGGAACCCGTTGTCCGAGCCGGGGATGATCGGGATCAATGCCGGTGCGGCTCTTTTTGTAGTGCTGTGGATTTCGGCTGGAACGAGCGCATACTATTCGGAGTTGGCGGCGTCAAAGGCATTTTTCATGCCGCTTCTCGCCATAATGGGGAGCCTTCTTACCGTTGCTGTTATTTATCTGTTTTCGTATAAACGGGGAATCCGGCCGGTGCGTTTTATTCTTACCGGAGTCGGGGTCAACGCAGGAATCACGGCTGTGATTTCTTTTTATCAGCTCAATATGTCAAAAGGAGACTACAATCAGGTCCTCACATGGACAAATGGAAGTCTCTGGGGGAGCAGCTGGAACTATATCATCATCACACTGCCGCTGATCCTCGTTTTGATCTTTTTCATTCTGTTCCGGAGCAAGGTACTGGATGTACTGGCTCTTGGAGATGAATTGGCTATGGGGGTAGGAGTATCCCTTCAGCGGGAAGTACTTTTCTTTCTCATTCTTTCATCCTGTCTTGCAGCCATCGCTACGTCTGTGGCCGGGAATATCGCTTTTTTAGGACTCCTGGGTCCTCAGATCGCGAAGCGTCTTGCCGGGCCATCTCACAGAAAGATGCTGCCTTTATCTGCAGGGGTCAGCGCGGTCATTCTTGTGGCGGCTGACACAGCGGCACGGAACCTGTTCTCCCCGATCGAGATACCAGTGGGAATCATCGTATCCATTGTGGGAGTTCCGTATTTTATTTATATTATGTTAAAAGGAAAATAGGAGGCGTTTATCGATGCGAATCGAAATAAAAAATCTGCAGGCTGCATATGAAGATCGCATTATCATTCCGCACGCGGATCTTGTGATACCGGAAGGAAAGATTACGATGCTGATCGGCCAGAACGGATGTGGCAAATCCACGCTTTTGAAAACAATAGCCAGGATTCTCCCGGCGAGAAAAGGAGAAGTTCTTCTGGATGGAAAGAATATAAAAAAGATAGCACAAAAGGAGATTGCAAGGAAGATGGCAGTACTACCGCAAAGTCCGATTGTTCCGGAAGGTATCTCTGTAAAAGATCTGGTAGGATACGGCAGATTCCCGTATCAGAAGCCTATGTCCGGACTTTCGCGAAAAGATCATGAGATTGTGGACTGGGCCATGGAAAAAACGGGAGTGTATGGCCTGAAAGACAGAAAAGTAGAAGAACTCTCCGGAGGCCAGCGGCAGAGAGTGTGGATCGCGCTGTCACTTGCGCAGAAGACAGAAATCTTGCTTTTGGACGAACCTACTACTTATCTCGATATGGCACACCAGATAGATATTCTTGAACTGCTGAAGAGGTTGAATGAAGAAGAAGGAGCGACGATCGTGATGGTTATCCATGAACTGAATCATGCATCCAAATTTGCACACCATATCGTCGGAATGAAAGAGGGAAGGATTCTTGTTGAAGGGAAGCCTGGGGATGTGGTCACAAAAGAAAATCTCAGAGATCTCTATGAAATCGAAGCGACACTGCTTGAAGATGGCGAGAATACCTATCCTGTCTGTATCGACTATACCCGGATCGGGAAAGAAAAAAACCGGAAACACTGATCATTCAATGCCTCCGGCCTTTTGTAAGCAGATAACGGGAGTCGAACCCGCCTTTCCAGCTTGGGAAGCTAGCGTTCTACCGATGAACCATATCTGCATACATACAGTATATCACGGGGAAAATATTTTGCAATATGAAACGAGAAAATTTTATCTTTTCCTTCTCGCTCCATGATTCCTTTTTGGGATAATATGAATGGAGTCAATAGGAAAGAAAAGACTGCGGAACTGGTGCTTCTCACAGAGGACCATCCGCAGTCTTTTTACGCATATGGATACGAAATCAATGTTTGTTTTCTTCTTTTGGAAGAATGAGATTCAGGATGATTGCCGTAATTGTGGCCAGCACAACAGGAGATTTTCCAAAAATCGTAGTTACCCATTCCGGGAAAGCGGAAAGGGATGCAGGTGCCTGAGTGACGCCCATACCTAATGCGACTGCAAGACCAACAATAGCGGAATTGCGGAAGTTCATTTCCTGGCGCATGATGAGTTTGATACCAGTCATAGCGATGGAGGCAAACACGGAAATTGTGGCTCCCCCAAGGACACACTGTGGAATCGTTGTGAGAAGACCGCTGAATTTCGGAAGCAGTCCCGCGATCATCAAAATGACGGCGGCAAGTCCAAGGACACATCGGTTGACAACTTTTGTTGTTGTTACGATTCCCACGTTCTGGCTGTAAGTGGCAGTCGGGAGACCGCCGAGAAGGGCACACAGGATATTGGAACACCCATACATCATGATACCGCCCTGGAGTTCTTTATCTTTTGGTTCCCGATTCATACTTCCTACTGTAGTTGCGGAAAAGTCGCCGATGGCCTGGATTGCATTGATGGCAAAAAGTACGCCGATGGCCACGCAGGCTGAAGGTTCAAACTTGATCCCAAAATGGAGTGGCTGCGGAAGCTGGAAGATTCCGGCAGACTGAATTCCTGAAAGATCTACAAGACCAAGGCAGGCAGCAAAGATATATCCTGCGATGATGCCGATCAGGATGGAAGCAAGTTTTAAAAAGCCTTTGGCAAAGTGATTCAATGCTGTTACGACAGCCAGCGTAAAGAATGCTGCCAGCCAGTTTTTCCAGGAACCGTAGGAAGGGCTTGAAGTACCTCCGGCCATGTAGTTGATAGCAGTCGGATAAAGTGAGAGGCCGATTGTAAATACGACCGTTCCGGTAATGATCGGAGGGAAGAGTACACGGATCTTCCGGATAGAAATCCCCACGAGCAAGGCGATCACTCCGCCGACGATCTGGGCCCCGAGGATGGTACCGACATCATAACTTTCGGCAATGGCCTGCATACTAGGAACATAGGCAAAACTGATTCCCATGATGACAGGCAGGGCGGAGCCAAGCTGAAATTTTTGGGTGCGTACAAAAGGAAAGAGCTGCAGCAGTGTGGAAAGAGCCGAGGTAAAGAGAGCTGCCTGGATCAGAATGACTCGGTCTGTGTTGTTGAGACCCGCTACACCAGATACGATGATAGCAGGCGTTACACATCCTACGATCATAGCCACAACATGCTGAAGCGCCAAAGGAAACGCCTGCCCGAACTGCGGCACACCATTCAGTTCAAATACAGACGCACGCTTGCCGATAGACGGCTTGTTAGAATTAGACATGATTTCCTCCTCAGTATGTTTATACTTTTGTTAAAAAATTTACATCTACTACTTTACACAAAGTTGATGAAAAAAGCAATCTTTTTCCGAGTTTGAAAGCAAACGCTGGGATTTCCTAAAAAAGTAGTATATAATAATAGAAAGAGAAGCAAGTAAAGATAAGCTGTCATATGAAATTAAAGAAGGTGTTTCTATGAAATATGAAGGGCAGATCTGCAGAGGACCGATGGAGCGGAGTTCGTTTATGCTTCCGGTGGCCGTGGGCTGTGCATACAACAGATGTATCTTTTGTACCTTGTTCAAGCATCTCAGTTACAGGGAACTTCCGATGAAGCAGATCGAAGAAGAACTGGCACGAGTGCGGGAGGCGGGAGGCAATCCGAAGACCGTATTTTTGGGGGACGGAAATGCATTTGGGCTCTCTGCAGACCGACTTTTGGAGATCCTGGATAAAATCCATCAATATTTTCCAGGATGTGAAAGTATACATATGGATGCAACGGTAACAGATGTAGGGCGAAAGACTGACAGAGAGCTTTGCAGGCTTTATGAAGAGGGAGTCAGACATCTGTATCTGGGAATTGAAAGTGGGCTTGATGACGTTCTGCTATTTATGAAAAAAGACCACACACTTGAACAGGCGTACCGGGAAATCAGACGGATGAAAGAAGCTGGCCTTATCTATGATGCTCACATTATGACTGGAGTGGCGGGTAAGGGACGAGGAATAGAAAATGCAGAACATACGGCTGCTTTTTTCAATAGGACGAGGCCGAGGAGAGTCATCAATTTTTCCATGTTCCTGCACGAGAGAGCGCCCCTTTTCCGGGAAATTCAAAACGGCACATTCTGTCCTGCTGATGAAAAGGAAAATCTGATGGAAGAAAGAAGGCTGTTGGAGATGATAGAGACAGACGCTCTGACATATGATGGATTTCATGATTTCATAGAATTCCGTGTAAGAGGAGAGCTCCCAAAGGATAAAGAGAAGATGCTGAGAAAGCTGGATGAGCGCATTGAAGCAGAGACGGAGGGTAAAGTTGCAATTGTGTCCTGAGAAACTTAAGATGGAATGTTTTTAGAAGAGAAGACTTCAGAAAAAGACCGCGTTTACGCGCAATGTCATTAAGTTAAGGAAAAATAATTAGATTCTTATATTAGAAATAATATAG
>NZ_JBKSWG010000041.1:0-12924 GCF_047234585.1 Sellimonas sp.
CAGGCTTTATGCGGCCTTCACGTACTATTTTAATTATGCAACTGTCAAACTCCCGTCATAAAGAACCACTTCGCCAAGCGATGAGAAGGCACTCAGATCAATGTCAGAGCCGATGGTTTTTGCGTCCAGAAAAACAAGTTTCATAAAGATCTCCTTTCTTTCAGAGGTAAGCCCCCTTCTTCAGACTATTATAGCTGTGGACGGAAAAGCTGACAAGAGAAAGGAAAAAAGGGTTGACATTTGTCATGAAATCAAGTTATACTAAATCCCGAAGAAGAGCATTTGCGAATTATATTTATAGTTTGCAGGTGTTTTTTTTTGGAAAAAACGGAAAGAAATACATATAAACCATGGAAGGAGAGAATCGTTTTATGAAAAAATTCGATGCAAAAAAATTTGGCATTGATATCTTGATGGACATTATCGGCGGAATCCTGATCGCTGTCGGGACTTACAACTTTGCAGCTACAGCAAAATTTCCGATGGTAGGATTCAATGGTATTGCCTTGATCTTTTATCATCTGTTCGGTCTGCCGATCGGTACGGTAGCCATGCTTCTGAATATCCCGGTAGCTATTGCATGTTTTAAGATCCTGGGAAAAGACTTCTTCGTCCGTTCCGTGCGAACTATCATCATCACATCTGTGATCATGGACGTTATCGCACCGATGTTTCCGGTCTATTCCGGAGATCGTATGTTGGCAGCCATCTGTACGGGAGTCCTTTCCGGACTTGGGTATGCCTTGATTTATATGAGGAATACTTCCACTGGGGGGTCGGATTTTATCATGCTTTCCATCAAAGCATTGAATCCGCACCTGTCTCTTGGGAAAATTTCTTTTGCCCTGGAAGCCCTCGTTGTTCTGCTCGGTACGGCTCTTGTATCACGGGATATGGACAGTCTGATCTATGGAATGATCATCAGTTTCCTTCTGTCCATGGTAGTAGATAAAGTGATGTACGGAATTGACGCGGGAAAGATGACTCTGATCGTGACCGATTACGCGAAAGAAGTAGCAGAGCGTATCGATCAGGCAGTAGGAAGAGGAAGTACTTTCCTGAAAGCGACAGGAAGTTTCTCACAGGAAGAAAAAGATGTGGTGCTCTGCGCATGCAACAATAAAGAAATGTATGGAATCAGGCAGGCTGTAAAGGAAATCGATCCAAAGGCTTTTATTATCATCGTCGAATCCAATGAAGTACTTGGAGAAGGATTTAAGTCACATTAAAGAAAATAATGAAAAGATTTAAAGCCTCTGGCGGGGAGCAAATGAATGCTTCACTGCCGGAGGCTTTTTATCTGACATTTATTCAGCGTATAATTTTACGATTTCGACAACAATATCAGTTGCGTGATCCATACCTTCTACTGTGATGTGTTCGTATGGACCATGGTATGCATGTCCGCCGGTTCCCAGGTTTGGACAAGGAAGTCCGCGGAAGCTGAGCTGGCATCCGTCTGTACCGCCGCGGATCGGAAGGATCTGAGCAGGTACGTTGGAGATTTCACAGGCTTTCTTGGCATTTTCGATCAAGTGCATGCAGCCTGCGACAATCTCAGACATGTTGCGGTACTGCTGTGTGATCGTCAGTTTGACTGTTCCTTCTCCCCATTTTTCATTGAGATCTTTTTCGATCAGGCGGAGAGTTTTCTGGCGCGCTTCAAAAAGATTGCTGTCGTGATCGCGGACAAAATAATGAAGATCTGCATGAGCTACATCGCCTTTCATACTCATCAGATGATAAAATCCTTCATAGTTTTCAGTTCCGCGAGGTGTTTCGCATCCCGGGAGCATACTGTTGATCTCGCATGCCACAAGGCTTGCGTTGATCATTGTATCTTTACTGGATCCTGGGTGTACTGCAAAACCAGTAATTTCAAAATCTGCTTTGCAGGCATTGAAGTTTTCGTACTGGATCTCTCCTTCGCCATCGCCGTCTAAAGTGTAACCAAAGTCAGCGTCAAACTCTTCGACATTGAAGTGGGAAGCGCCTGTTCCTACTTCTTCGTCCGGTGTGAAGGCAACGCGGATTGGGCCATGTGGAATCTGTTCTTCGTTGATACGTTCGATCATTGTCATGATTTCCGCAATGCCGGCCTTGTCATCCGCTCCGAGGACGGTTGTGCCGTCTGTCGTGATCAAAGTACGGCCTTTCAGGTTCGTAAGATGTGGGAAAGCCTGTACGGAAAGTGTTCTTCCGCTTGTACCAAGCACCACATCCTGTCCATCGTAGTCCGGATGCAGCACGGGAACGATATCATGGTCGCAGTAATCAGAAACAGTGTCCATGTGGGCGATAAAACCGATTTTCGGCTTGTTTTCGAGACCTGGAGTTGCAGGGATTTTCCCGTAAACAAAACTCTTTTCATCCATATGAGCCTCTACCCCAAGATCTTTTAATTCCTGTACAAGGATTTCAGCAAGGTCAAACTGACATTTGGAAGATGGGACTGTTTCGCTTGTCTCATCGCTTGGTGTCCTTACCACCGCATATTTCAGCAATCTTTCATAAGCTTTCATTGGAATACCTCTCCTTTAATTGTTTATTTTGCTACATACCATTATAGCATCTTTTGAGAGATGTACAAGTGAAAAGAGTGAAAGGAAGTTGGAAAATCTTATAGATACAATTCGTTCCGCTTTCTTACAGTGCAAATTTCTTTGACCTTCTCAGACAGTGCAAAAACCATGTTGTGGTCTACTTTTCGAGCGGACTGCGGGCATTTTGCCACACAGCGCATGCAGGAGATGCAGGCGCTGCTGTCTGTTAGATTTGGCTGATCTTGGCTGATTGCGTGAGCTGGGCATATGTTTGCACAATGGCCGCAAAGATTGCAGCTTTCATCTGCTTCCGGGATCAAGTTTGACACTTTGTATTCTTTGTAAGGATGGTTTGCAGGAATCTGTGGAGGAGATGCCAAAGGAGAATCCGTCTGGATTTTTTCCAGAATTCTTCGGGCAAAATGCCGAAGTTCCTCTTCATCCTCCCCGTCCGGTCTGCCGGCGGCATACTGATGCATAATGGAGTGTTCAGCAACGGCAGCGATTGCGGCGATGACATGAAAACCGTTTTTCTCTGCAATATCGTTTAATTCTGTCAATGTATCCTCATAGGCCCGATTTCCGTAGACACATATGAGGATACATTTTGCCTGATTTCCGTCAATCTTTGCAATTCTCTGGAAAGCAAGGGCAGGAACACGTCCGCCAAAAGAAGGAACAGAAAGGACAGCAACATCCTCCTTCCCAAGAGTTGGGAAATCGGGACTGATTTTCTCATCTGTCAGATCCAGTCTTTGTACCGGCATATTCCATTCTCCGGTAATGATATCTGTGACCCGCTGTGTTCCGCCGGTAGGGCTAAAAACAATTTGTACGATACTCATAAGTATTCCTCCTGCTTTTTAATTTACATTTATTATAGGCAGGGTAACATATTGTGTCAATGTGAGAAAAAATAGGGAAAAAATAGGAAAAGTCCTGATATACTAAAGAACAAAAAGACCAAGAGGGGAGAGTGATACCATGGAAAAGATTTTGATTGCGGATGACGAAGAAGGAATCCGTATGCTTCTAAAAGATTATTTTGAGATTCTTGGATATGAGACAGAGACGGCGGCCAATGGAAAAGAGGCCATAGAAAAGGCGTTGATGGGGGTGGATCTGATCCTTCTTGACATCAATTTCCCGGATATAGACGGGATGTCCGTGTGCAGGAAAATCCGGGGAGAAGTTAGCTGTCCAATTTTATTTCTGACGGCAAAAATAGAAGAACAGGATAAGATCAACGGACTGCTTTCCGGAGGGGATGATTATATTACAAAACCATTTTCTATTGAAGAGCTAAGTGCCAGGGTCGCAGCCCACCTGCGAAGGGAAAAAAGAAACGCTTTGTCAGGGCAGGAGTACCACAGCGGGGGGCTGCGCATCCGCTATGACGAGCGGAGTATTTCTTATAATAAAAAAGAGATCCGTCTGACAAAAACTGAGTTTGACATCATGGAGTTTCTATCGATGCACCCGAGACAGGTGTTCAGCAAAGAGCAAATCTATGAGAATGTCTGGGGACTGGAAGGAGCAGGAGACAGCAGTATCGTGATGGAACATATTCGTCGGATGCGCGCAAAGATCGCAAAACAAGCAGACAGGGATTTTATCGAGACGGTATGGGGAGTGGGATATAAATGGATTGGATAGATGAGAAAATTGAGAAGATCCGGGACAAAATCCGAAACCTTCCGATTCGCAAAGCGCTGCCGGCCTATCTGTGTATCTTTGCCCTGGCTGGTTTCCTTTTGACGGTCATCACAGTGGGGATATGCGGGAAATGGCAGGATATTCTGTATGAAAAAAGTTCTGAGATCCAGGTCGTCTACACTGCAAATGGGAAAAGAGTGTTCGGCTATACGCAAGACTTCTTATCCCTTTCCACAAGCAGGAAGGCGGCGGTCATGATCCTCACGGCAGTACAGAACTGGTGTCCATATGTGTATGCGGTTGTCAGCATGTTCATCACAGCAGTTTTGTTTTATCGGAGACGGCTGAAAAAGCCGTTTGATATACTGGAAGAAGGCATGCGAAATATCAAAGAGAAGAATCTGGAATTCAAGATGGAATATAATTCCCGGGATGAAATGGGGAGGTTGTGTGAAGCTTTCGAAGAAATGAGAGGACATCTGGTAGAAAATCAAAAGGAAATGTGGAGACTTGTGGAAGAACAGAAAAAGTTAAATGCGGCATTTGCACATGATCTGCGCACGCCGCTGACGGTCATCCGTGGATATTCCGACTTTCTTGTCAAATATATTCCGCAAAGAAATATCAGTCAGGAAAAGTTAAAAGATACGCTGCGGCTGCTTTCTGCACAGGCGGAACGTCTGGAAAAGTTCAGCCAGACAATGAAGGATGCAAGGAGTGTCGATGATATCCCGTTTCATCCGGAGAAGACAGACTGTGCATATCTGGATAAAAAGATCCGAGGGATGGCAAATGCCCTCAACGAGGCAAAAGAAATCCATCTTGCATACTCTGTCAGAGTGTGTGAAAATACAATGCTTGCAGATGAAAATATTATTTTGGAAGTGCTGGACAACCTTCTCTCCAATGCGATCCGTTATGCCAGGCAGGAGGTGGAAATTGAGACAGAGTGTGATGGAACGATGTTTTACCTTTATGTGACGGATGACGGTCCGGGATTTTCCGATGCAGCTCTTCAAAATGCAGGGAAAGCTTATTTCAGTGAAGGGGAAAACAGGGAACATTTCGGGATTGGTCTTCATATCGCATCTGCTTTATGCAAAAAGCACGGAGGGGAAATAAGTTTTGCAAACCGTATCGGGCAAGAAGGTGCAATTGTAAGTGCTTCCTTTCGTCTGTCATCAGAAAATCTTACACATGTCTAGGGAGAATCTAGAGAATTCTGCGGTAGGATAGAATCATCAATCAGGAAAGGAAGGCAGAAATAGTGAGAGAAAGGAAAGAATCAAACATGGAGATACGGATCCGCGGTCTCAGCAAATACTATGGGAAAAAACAGGCTTTAAAAAATATCAGTCTGACTATACCAAGAGGAATGTTTGGCCTGCTGGGACCAAATGGTGCGGGAAAGACGACGTTGATGAAGGTACTTGCAACACTTTTGAAAAAACAGGAAGGGAGGATCAAAATTTGTGGCATTCCGATTGAAAATGCAGCTGTGGTAAGGACTGTTACGGGTTATCTGCCTCAGGAATTCTCGCTTTATCCTAATATGGGAGTTTATGAAGCTATGGATTATCTCGGTGTGCTTTCCGGGCTTGGGAAAGCAGAACGAAAGAAACGGATCCCAATCCTTCTTCGGAAAGTCAATCTGCAGGACCAGACAAAGACAAAAGTTAAAGCGCTGTCGGGCGGGATGAGAAGGAGACTGGGAATCGCACAGGCTATCCTCCACGACCCGAAAGTATTGATCGTGGATGAACCCACTGCGGGGCTGGATCCGGAAGAGAGAGTCAGATTCCGCAATCTGCTCTGTGAGATTGCAGAAGAGCGTGTGGTAATCTTATCGACGCACATCGTGGGAGATATCGAGGCCACATGCGAGAATGTGGCAGTGCTGGATCACGGAGAGATTCTTTATCACGGTACGGTCACAGAATTGATCCGGATGGCGGACGGAAATGTCTATACAGCAACGGTTAGCAGGAAGGATATGGAAAAAATCAAGAGTACGTATTTGGTAACAAGCATGATGACAATGGGAAACAATGTAACTGTGCGGTTTCTGTCAGAAAGCGTACCAGGTATCAGGGCAAAAAAATGCGAGGCGGGAGTGGAAGACGCATACATGTACCTGATGCATGAAAAGGAGGGGGCTGGCCATGTTCCTGAGTTTGTTTAAAAAAGAATGCACACAGGTTTTTAAAAGTCTTATATACTGGCTTTTTATCACATGTCTGGCTCTGTTTTTCTTTACTCAGATGGGAAAGATAAGTTTTGCATCGAAACCGGTAAAAGGCCAGGAGGGTGGATATGGATGGAAGCAGTCCACAGAAAAAAGTGATATTATGGAGGGAACCCTGGGAATGCTGGCGAGAGACTATGATCAGGACAGCTTCACAACGGCGCCTGTCGGTTTTACAAAACATGTCACGTTAGATGCATCCGAAAAGGAGAAAATCGCCCGCATACTGGAAACATGCACCGGGCTTTCTATATCGGAAATACAGGACAGGTATCAGGAGTACGTGAAAGAAAATACGGTAAAACTTGCAAATGGGGCGAGTATGATGGCGGCAGATAATTTTAAGCTGCCGGCGAAAAAAGGAATGTCTTACAAAGAATTTGAAAAAGAGATGGGAAAAGTCAGCAGGATCCTTGGACCGGGTTCTTCCTACACAAAAGACCGGATTAAGGACAATGGAATGGTAGAGAAGACTTATGAAGATGCGCTGGCAGAATATGAGGATCTGATGGAAAAAGATGGATTTACAGGGGGATATGCCAGAATGTTCTGTGATTATATGGGAATCATACTTGGCATTCTCCCGGTGTTTGTGACTGCCACGAGAGTGCTGCGCGACAAACGTTCTGGAATCCGGGAACTGATCTTTGTCAGGAAGGCGTCTTCTTTTTCCATCGTCTGCAGCAGATATCTGGCATTGTGTGTGACCATGTTCCTTCCAGTTTTGATCCTTTCCTTCTACCCGTTGGCAGAATGTATCGGATATGCAGCAGGAAAAGACTTGGCACTTGATTACACAGCTTTTTTTCAGTACAGCTTCGGCTGGCTTCTTCCGTCCATTTTGATCGTGACAGCGCTGTCTATGCTTATTACAGAATGGACAGAGACAGCAGCGGCAGTGCTTGTTCAGATAGTCTGGTGGTTTTTTTCTATCTTCAGCGGCCAGAATGCGATGCGCGGGGGAGCGTATGGATTCAACCTGATTCCAAGGCACAACACAGAGCTGAATTACACCGGATTCCAGGCAGACTTTTCCACTCTTGTATGGAACCGGCTGTTTTATACGCTGCTTGCTATGGTTCTTATTGTAGCTACAGTGCTGATTTATGAGGCAAAAAGAAAGGGGCGTTTTGGAAATGGAAAGATATCTTGCAATAGGAAAAGAAACCATACGGTATCATTTGATCTGGCAGGTACTCATTAGCATTGGTATTTTGTGTGCAGCGCCGCTTGTTTTGGGTGTCCGTAATCTGAATATACAGGAGACAGCGCGAGTTGTCGAATATTACGCAGTCTTTCCGGGTATCGTCCTTTTAGTTCCAATATTTTTGCCGGAGCAAAACAGAGATATCCGGGATCTGATCCGTTCGAAATATACAGCTGTGGGGGCAATTTATGGGATTCGTCTCGTTCTGTCTATTGTAGTAATGATGGCGGTCTCCGCCCTGTTTCTGTACGCACTTAAGATAGGGGAGTGTGAATTTCCATTTGACACATTTTATCCAGGTCTGCTGGCTGGAATGGTGTTCCTGGGAGGAATTGGTCTTCTGTCCTACGCACTGTGTGACAATGTTGTCGTCGGGTATATGATGCCGCTGTTGTTTTATATCGTATCTATGGCATCGGGAGAAAAATATCTTGGGAAATTTTATCTTTTTTCTATGGGAACAGGAAGCTATGAAGAAAAGTGGTATCTGGCGCTGGCAGGAATGCTGTTTTTGGGCGTCGGGATTGCCGTACGTTCAAGAAAAGAATCATAAAAAAGAAAAACTTGCCTTTTCCGCCCCAAAGCGTTAGCATATGGGAGAGATTACGTTTGGAAAAGGAGAGTACATCATGGAGAAAATAACGATTGGAGCCATGTTTGTGTGCATGATCCTGGCAGCTCTTTGTTTTGCACATGCGTTTGTGTTCGGATTCATGGGAGAAAAGAGTATCTGGCTTGTACCGAGTTATAGAAAGCTGCCGAAAGAGAAAAGAGAGGCCTACAGTGTAGAGAAAATCTGTACAGGAGCCAGAAATACATTGGCTCTTTGGGGACTTTGGTTCATCCTTGGGACAGTGGCATGCTATTTTCTGAACCCGCTTATTGTGCTTGTATTTGTCGGAGGATGGATCGCTATGCTGATCCCAAGGATGAGCTTTCGTGAAAAAAGATACGACAAATTCCGAAAATAGACTTATCGATCCAGCCATGTGAGTTCCAGTTTTTCACTTGCGCTGAGAAGCTGCTTTTTCAGAAGCAGTAAAATGAGAACGATAAGCAGCAAAAAGACAGGGAAAAGCAAGGCGGGAAAATCCAGGTAAACAGTAAAGAAGAGCGATAGCTGCAGAATTCCTGGATGCCGCTCCGAAGATTTCCGGTACACATGACAGAAATATAGGATAAACCTTTCAGAGAGCGGAAGGCCTGTGTCTGAAGAGCACACACAAAGGAAATCCCTGTGTTGACAAGATGATCCATGGTTCCATGCGGGACAGGGATGAAAAGAAGCAAAAGTGTGATCTCCAGAATCAGGATGATATGCCGCCATTTAACAAAACGGTCATCCCCGATGCGGATATGTATCTGTTCAGCCAGAAAAATACCGCATATAAAAGAAAAAATCGGCAGCGGATAATAAAGTGCATTCCGATAATCTTGTTCTGCCAGACGCATGCCCAGCAGAACAAGATTTCCGGTCTGACCGTTGGCAAAGACTTTGCCTCTGCAGAGATAAGTATAGGCGTCCAGAAATCCGCCTGCTATGGTAAGAAGCATCCCGACGATGAGAGTTTCCGAAATCCGAAGCTTCTGTGTCCCGTGCAATCAGTTTGCATATTCGCCGCTCAGAACGGCCTCGTCTAAAATGTGCCCTTTCATCTGGCGATACATTTCATTCATGTAAAAACCATTTTTCAAATCCAACATCGTATCAAGGGCATAGACGTGGATGTCATAAATATGCGGCGCATCAGGCGGAGCCATACCACCATAGTAACTGCAGGATTCGGCAGGGTGCTGTCCGCCCTGCATGCTGAGCCAGGAATTGACACCCTGTACAAAATCGGATGCAGTCTGGCTTTCGTTTTCCAAAATTTCTGTACGACAGATATTTGCCGCAACCCAGTGCACCCATACAAAGCCTCCGCTTACAGGGAACGCATCTTTATCGTCGATTACGAGGGCAAAGCTCTTTGTCCCTTCCGGTGCATCATGAATGGATATCGGGAGAGAATACGTAGGCATTCCAAGCGTATTGAGTTCGCCTCTTTTTCCATATTTGTCCTGAATAATCCCATCAATGATTCCATTGCTTGTAATTTTCATTCTTTCACTCCTTCCAGATCATAGTATCCTAAGTATACCTTAAAAGCAGGAGAAAGTATGTTGCATTTGCAACGCGTCTGATTTTATATTGTTATCAATGTGAAATGATTTTTAGAATAAGAAAGAATCCCCTCTTTTTGCATTTTTGAAAGTTCTCTGGACAGCGCGCAGCGGTCGACAGAGAGATAGTCGGCCATTTCCTGTCGGTTAAACGATACAGTAAATGTGGATGTCCCGGTTTTTCGGTATTCTTCTGTAAGGAAGGCCGAGATTTTTTCACGCAGGCTTCTGTGTGAGAGGATTTCGGCTTTTCGCATATAGGTAAGCTTTTTCTCTGTGATTACAAGAAGCAGATTCAGATACAGTTTTTGAAGCGCGGTATCCGGAGAAAGAGGAAGTTTTAAAAATGCTTTTGTGTCAAGAAAAAGAATCCGGGAATCTTTTGCGGTCTTCAGAGAAAAAAACATCGGATTGCCGGAAATACTGTGGGCTTTCCCAAAACAATCCCATTTTGAAAATTCGGAAATAATATTTTGGTTGTCTTGAGTAGTGATAAGGAAGTAATCGTATCTTGCAGGGCGGCATAGCGTGTGGCTATGCCGTTCTGCCTTTTCTTTGCCGTTCAATCACTTGACTGTCGTTAGGAAGATTTACTTCCCCAATAAAGTTCCAAACAATCTGTACTTTCTGTCGGCGGTGGCCGCTGGACTTGTCCGGCGCATGGACTATGATTTTCTTCACAAACTCATTCACTATCGTAGGGGTTAGTTCTTTCACGCCCACATACTTGCGAATGACGGCGGCAAAGTTGTCAAAGTCTGCCTTGTCCTGCTCGAAGATATGAACAGCGTTTTGCTCTGCATAAACAAACTCCGTCAATTCTTTCTGCTCGGCTTCATACTCCGCAGACAATTTCAAAAACCGTTCGTGGCTGATTGTTCCGTTTACATCATCTTCATAAATCCGCTTGAAAATTCGGTCAAGTTCGGTTATCCGTTTCCTTGCCTGTTCCAATGCTTTCTTGCGCCGCTTCATATCCTTTTCCATTTTCTCAAAACGCTGCTCATACACCATATCGCGAAACGAAGTGATGTCGTCGATAAACATAGCGGTTACATCAAAAATCCGTTTTAGGACAATCCGTTTCAGTGTTTCCTCTCGGATATAATGAGCGGTGCAACTTCCCGTATTGCTCTTGTAACGGGAACAGCGGTAACTGTCTTGTGAGGGCGTCAAACTGCTTGCCGTACAGAAATGTAATTTACTGCCACAGTCAGCGCAGAAAATTAAGTTGGAAAACAGCCCTTGCCGTTCCGCTTGCTTGGCGGGGCGGCGTTTGCTTGCCCTTAATTCCTGTACCCGTTCAAAAAGTTTTTCATCAATGATTGCTTCATGGGTATTGCGGAAAATCCGGCGGTTTTCGGGCGTGTTCTCATACCGCTTTTTCAGTTTGTTTGACTTGGAATAGGTTTTGAAATTGACCGTATGCCCGCAGTATTCAAAACGCGCTAAAATCTTGGAAACAGAGTTTGCGTCCCATAAATACGGATTGTCCGGCAAAGGCTTTCCGGCGCATTTTGCGTAGTAGGATTTTATCGTCAAGATTTTTTCCTTTTGCAGCATTCTTGCAATCTGCATAGGGCCTTTCCCGTCCACACAAAGAGTAAATATCTTCTTGACTACTTCGGCGGCTTCTTCGTCTACAACCCATTGTTTCGGATTGTCCTTGTTCCTCAAATATCCGTAAGGCTGCTTCCCCATGTGTTCTCCGGCGTTTGCCTTTGCGGTAAGTATCGCGCGGATCTTCCGGCTTGTATCGCGTGCATAGAAATCGTTGAACAGGTTGCGGAATGGGGTAAAATCGTTGTCGCCCTTGTCGCTGTCCACACCGTCGTTGATTGCAATATAGCGAATATCACGCTCGGCAAAAAAACTCTCGGTGTAATAGCCTACTTTCAGATAGTCGCGCCCTATGCGGGACATATCCTTGACGATAACCGTTTTGACCTTTCCCGCTTCCGCAAGCCCTATCATCTCATTCCAACCGGGTCTGTCGAATAATGAGGTGTGATAGCGATAGCGGCAAAAAGCTAATAAAATCAATGGTTTTGCGGACAGCGGATAGACAGGGAATGTGTTAAAAACTGAATACGCACACAAGCGGCGTTACCTTAACCCCTTTTGGGGAGAAAGTAACGCCGTTTTTTTATGCCCGCAGGAAAGGAGGTACAGCCGGAATGTATTTCATAAAAGGCAAGCAGCGGGCATTTGAACTGCTCATGCAGCAGAAGCCGGGATTTGACCGCTATCAATCCGGTTGTGCCGGAGATGATGAAGATTGCGGCACTTGCCGTTTCTACCGCCCCGGGTGGAAATATGAGTTTTGCGTTTTCAAAGAGTGTCCCTATTGCCCCGGCAAAAGGACGCGGAAAACGCCCGCCAGCATGGACAAATAGACGGGCAAAAGCCCTTGTGTCATGCGGCTTTGCAGACGCGAAAACGGCAAAGGGCATATTGCAATACCAAAACAGCCGAAAACGGCTTTCTAATTGTCCACGCAGACCAAGAGAGGAAGTGAGGAAAAATGGCAGTTTTCAGAGTGGAGCGAAATACGGGATATACCGTTATGAGCAACCACCACTTGCGAAACAAGGAATTGTCCTTAAAAGCAAAAGGCTTGCTTTCGCAAATGCTGTCCTTGCCGGAGGATTGGGATTATACCCTTGCGGGCTTATCCCATATCAACCGGGAGAAGATCGACGCAATCCGCGAAGCGGTAAAGGAACTCGAAAAAGCCGGATATATCGTGCGCAGCCGGGAGCGCGACGAAAAGGGACGCTTGCGGGGCGCAGATTACGTCATATACGAGCAGCCGCAGCCGCGAGAGCCGGAAGCAGCTACCAGCGGCGGACAGCCGCCTATATTGGATTTACCTACATTGGAAAATCCAACATTGGATAATCCAACGTTGGAAAAACCTACGCAGGAAAAACCTACGTTGGAAAATCCAACGCAATTAAATAAAGATATATCAAGTAAAGAACAATCAATTACTGATTTATCAAGTACCCATTCCATTCCTTTCCATTCCCTAAATCCCTTGCCCTTTGCGCAGGGCGAAGCGGCTACGCCGCCGGAAAGGAAAAGAACGGAAGCGAAAAGCAATAGCG
>NZ_JBKSWG010000042.1:0-11550 GCF_047234585.1 Sellimonas sp.
TGCGGAGTTATGACATCCGCGCCAGCGGAGACCGGGAATGTCCCCATCGTCAGGGATGCGTGGCAAATGTGGCGAAAGCGAACTTCAAATTCAAGAGAGCTGCGTCCGGTTACCGTAAGCAACAACAGGTCATCATCCAGATGCAGTTTTCTTTTCAAAGTTAGATACCATGCACTGGCAGTTTCGGCTGCCAGTGCATTCATGTGATTTTGAAAGCACGATGACAACCTTGACGGAATGGAGGGAATATGATTTATGGAAAAACTGATTACACGAAAAGAAGCTGCCAGAATCCTGGGAATCAGCATTGCGACCTTGGATGCGGCCCGTAACAACGGCTTGATTTCTTATGTTCAGTATGTGCAGAACGGTTGTGTATATTTTACTGATATGGGCCTTCAGGAGTATATCGCAAAATGCACCCACCGGGCAAAACCGATGGAAAAGAATGCGACTTACCGCAAGACCCGGAACGCCGGAGCATGAGCCAATCCGTATCCTTGCTGGAACTGAAGATCTCTGATAAAACAAAGATACAGCGCTGGAGATTATTTTAGGAGGTGACGGAATTGGCAAAAAGGAAAATGATAATTCCTGAATATGGAACGGTTATAAAAAAAGGTGTCCTGTATTACAGAACAAGAATCAAAGATGCAGATGGAAAACTCGTTGCCCTTTATGCAAGAACGCCCGAAGAACTTTATAATAAGGAAACGATTGCGTTGGAGCAGATTGAGAACGCCACATTTCATCGAAAAACACCCACGGTTGCAGAGTATTGTGAGAAATGGCTGTTGATGCAGTCTGTTCATGTTCGTACCACGACTTTGACGGACTATACCTCAAAGGTACGGCGTCATATCATTGCGGAATTAGGTGATAAGCGGATGGGAGAGGTCAGCCTGGATGATATTCAGCTTGCACTTGTCTCTGTTTCAAAAAAATCTGCATCGGTATATAAGTCGGTCGTGATCCTGTATAAATCTATTTTCCGTGCAGCAAAGGAAAGCCGGATTATAGATAATAACCCGACGATCTATCTAACGACAAAGGGTGGCGGCGTTCCGCAGAAAGATAAAGCGGCGCTGACAGACGAGCAGGTCGAGCGCTTATTGGATGCGGTGGAAGGACTGCCAACCTATGTGTTTGTGATGCTTGGATTGTACGCAGGCTTGCGGCGGGAAGAAATCCTCGCCCTGAAATGGGATTCGGTCTATCTTGATGGAAACTTTCCTTATTTAACAGTGCGGAGAGCATGGCATACAGAAAACAACAGGCCGGTGATTCTGGAAGAATTAAAAACGAAGGCTGCCGAGCGAAATATTCCACTGCCGACCTGTTTGGCTGAGTGCCTGAAAGAGACAAAGGAAAATTCGACTTCGGAGTATGTGGTGCCGAACCGGGACGGCGATCCGCTGTCCTATACGCAGTTTAAGCGGCTGTGGCAGTATGTTGTCACCAGAACAGTCAAGGAACGGTCCTACTACCGATATGAGGATGGAAAGCGGGTAAAGCATACGGTCACACCTGTTCTTGGAGAAAAGGCGGCGCATAACGGTAATGTTGTTTACAGCCTGGACTTTGAAGTAACACCGCATCAGTTGCGACACACCTACATCACGAATCTGATTCATTCGTCGGTAGACCCCAAAACGGTGCAATACCTGGCAGGCCATGAAAGCAGCAAAATTACCATGGACATTTACGCAAAGGTCAAATACAACAGGCCGGATGAGCTGGTCAGAACGATGGGTAACGCATTTTCGCAATGGGATTCAGTGTGAGCATAAAATAACAAACGCGAAAACGAAGCAGGAGCGAGGCAAGGATGTCTCGCTCTTTGCTTTACATAGGCCGTATCTTTGATTAAGTCTGTACTTTCTGATAAAAAGAGAGTGTAGATACGGAAACTGCACGTTATCAGGAAAGGAAGGTCAAAGATGGCGAAAATGAAAACAGAGGTTCCGCAGTACGGAACCATTATGCAAAAAGGAATCCAGTATTACAGAACCCGGATCATGGACGCAGATGGCAAGCAGGTGAGTTTGTATGCTGCTACTTGCGAAGAATTATATGAGAAGCAATTAGAAGCGCGGCGACAGGTGGAGGAGATCATCTTTCGTCGGCAGCATCCGACAGTGGCCGAGTATTGTCAGAAGTGGCTGCTGATGCAGTCGGCAAAGGTATCTGCTTCTACATTGAGAGGATATACTGCTGACATGAAGAACTATATCATTAAGCCTTTGGGTGAGATGTATATGGAAGAAGTGACCGCAGATGATATTCGGCTGGCGCTTGTACCGCTGTCAAAAAAATCGGAGGGGTTATACAGCACAGTAAATATGCTTCTCAAGTGTATTTTCTACTCGGCAGAGCGCAGCCAGATACTTGAGCATAACCCCTGTGTAGGAATATCGGGAAAGGGCGGAAAGCCAGCGAAAAAGAGGGAGGCATTGACAGATCAGCAGGTAGAAGTGCTTCTGGATACGGTCAGGGAGCTTCCTCCCTACTTGTTCATTATGCTTGGGTTATATTCCGGTCTGCGCCGGGAAGAAATCCTTGCGCTGCAATGGGACTGTGTATTCCTGGACGAGTCTACTCCCTATATCTCGGTAAGGCGAGCATGGCGCACGGAACATAACAGACCCGTGATTTCCACTGTTCTAAAGACCAAGGCGGCTAAAAGGGATATTCCGATTCCCAAGTGCTTGGTGGACTGCCTGCGTGAAGCCAAAACAGCATCAAAGTCGGACTATGTGATTTCGGATAGCGAAGGACAGCCGTTAGCTGCATCGCAATTTCAAAGGGTATGGCAGTATGTAGTTGTTCGGTCTACCAAGCCGCGCAACTACTATAAGTATGTGAATGGGCAGAGCATCAAGTACACGGTTACACCAACGCTGGGCATGACACAGAGGAATCAACCCAAAATCAAATATACGCTGGATTTTGATGTGACCCCACACCAGCTCCGGCACACATACATCACGAACCTGCTTTATGCCGGAGTTGATCCCAAGACGGTTCAGTATCTTGCAGGACATGAAAACAGCAAAACAACTATGGACATCTATGCTAAGGTCAAGTATAATAAGCCAGAGGAGTTGTTCAGTGTAGTAAACGGTGCTTTTCATCAGAACGCTGCTGATTGAAAAACAGCCATTTTCCGTGGTTACCACATAGGATAACTGAACAGCGAAAAGTCCGGAAAAGCCCGAAATACCAAGGAAAAACGGCTCAAAAACGAGCGCAGTACGGTCTCAAAGCAGCTCGTAGAGCACCGCAGTTCTCCAAACGTTAATATGGCGCCAAGCGCCAACGAGAAAAAGCAAAGCTTTTTCGGGTTTGGATTACAATTTCAAAAGAATTACAAACCTCTCAGGACTTCGGTTTTGGGAGGTTTTTTGTTGTAGCAAACTAGTCGAAATAGTAAAATAAAGACAGCGATAAGAAAAAATGCAGCAAACGAAGGAGGTGCCATATGGCATTGATAAAACACGATATTCCAATTCTGGAATATGATGACAGTCAACATGCTGTGATCATGCCGACACACGACAATTTGGATATCAAACTCCCTTCGAAAGCAGTGTTTGCTTTTTTGGGAGATGTTATAGAGACATACGCAGAATCCAATAAAAATAAAGCGGAAAAAATAGCAGAATTTATATCCGCGACGAAAGTGTATCCTGTATACATAGTTGATTATGAAGGAGAAGACATTTGCTTGTGTCAAGCGCCTGTAGGTTCGGCTGCATCAACACAAATATTGGATTGGCTGATAGGATATGGTGTGACAAAAGTGATATCATCAGGAACTTGTGGGGCACTGGCCGAACTGCCGGAGAATACATTCCTAGTTCCAACAAAAGCATTGCGAGATGAAGGAACTTCTTATCACTATCTTCCGCCTTCCAGATATGTAAATATATGCTCGGATGCTTTATATGCGATAGAAAAAGTATTTCAGAAATGCAATATTCCTTATTTGGAATGTATGACATGGACGACGGATGGTTTCTATAGAGAGACCAGAGAAAAGGTCATGTACCGAAAGGAAGAGGGATGTATGGTTGTGGAAATGGAATGTGCTTCTTTGGCAGCCTGCGCAGAATTTCGTGATATTAAATTTGGACAAATATTATTTACTGCAGATACATTGGCAAATATAGACGCCTATGACGAAAGAAACTGGGGAGAAGATTCGTTTGAAAAAGCACTATATATTTGTCTGGACATCGTACATGAGATGTAAGGATTAGAACGGATTATGAATCTACCTTTACTTTACAGTCTGGTATTATGCCGCATTGCTATTTTGACTGCGCATCTGCCGCATAAGTTTTTTGAAATTGACGGCAAAGAGGATGGCAGTCGTCATCACGGCGATGAAGTCTGCGATTGGTTCAGCCAGAAATACAGCCTGCACATTGTCTTTTAAAAGAGCAGGAAGCAGGTAGATCAATGGAATCAGAACAAGCACTTTTCTGAATATGGCCAAAAAGGCAGAAATTCTTGAATTGCCAAACGCGATGAACGTTTGCTGACACGAAATCTGCAGCCCCATGAGAATACTGGCTCTTGGCGCTCCGCCCATGCCGAGCAGATATGCGAAAGCAGAGATGATCATAATGAGAGGAAAGCAGACGCCGACGCCGGTTAAGGCTGAGGCTCCGATTTCCGGAATGTGGCCGATATACATCCGGTCTACCATGTTGTACAGAGCATTGACAAGCTGTGAAGTAATGGAAGGAACTGCCAATACAAAAAGAAGATGTCTGACAGGCTCTTCGCCCAGATTTACTTCATTTGACATTTTTAATTTCATGACTGTTCACTCCTTATGTTTTTTGAAGATCAATTAAATAAAATAAGGAAAAGATCTTTATTGCACTAGTACTATATAGTTCAAAAAGTGAAAAGTCAATCTTTTGGACGCGCTAGGTTACAGATCGGGGCGATTTGTAACAAAAATTACGTATTCCGAACCTGGCGTATTTTTTCTGTGATATTGCAGGACAGGCGGACCATCGTTCCCACGTCTTCCTGCATGCCGGTTTCCAGCCATTCCCGGGCAATGTGGAGAAATCCCCCTGCAAAAAAGCAAAGTCTGTAATTTGACAAAAAAGAGTTCTCGTTTGTCCGGAAAAAGGTGCGAAACAACGCGATAGTATGCTCCTTAACCTTTCGCCATACAAACTCCAGCATGTTTGCCTTCAGAGCGTTGTGGAATAAAATTTCGTTCTTTTTTACAGTCTCGAAAAAACAGCGGGAAAAATCATTTTCTGTGTAATTATTCTGTGCATTTATCTCCATAACCATCTGATCGAAAGCTTCGATCAGATGAGTTTTGATAATGTCGTCTTTATCCTGGTATACCCGATAGTATGTCATCCGGGAGACTCCTGCCCGGCGGGCGATATCCGTGATTGTGATCTTTTCGTAATCCTGCTTCTCCGTCAGAAGCATAAGCGCAGTAAAAATACATTCTTTTGCAAGTTCATGAGAGATGGTTTTTTGTGTCATATGTATGCTGCTCCTTGTATTATGAAAACATATGATTTTACAATAGTGTAACAGAAAAATTATAGCATAGGCTCTTGAAGGGATTCAAGAACACAAAGATTTTACTGCCATTTGTGGAGGGCGTATGATATACTAAAGAAAATGATTCCGGCGGACAAGACAAAAGGAGGTTATGATGAGCCTGAAAGAGATTCATATATCAGAAATCGAGGCGTTTCGTATCGGGCATGCACAGGATGAAGCGCACGCCACGGGCTGTACAGCTATTATTTGCGAAAAGGGTGCATGGGCTGGTGTGGATGTAAGAGGAGGCAGTCCGGCATCCAGAGAAACAGAGCTTCTGAAACCAGTCAACACAGTACAGCAGATCCATTGTGTTATGCTGTCGGGTGGAAGCGCATTTGGATTGGAGGCAGGAGACGGGGCGATGCAGTTTCTGGAAGAAAAAGGTGTGGGATTTGATGTAGGGATCGGGAGAGTTCCCATCGTGTGCGGAGCATCTCTTTTTGATCTGGAACTGGTAAGCTTTGACAGGAGACCGGACAAAGCGATGGGATATGCAGCCTGCCAGGATGCCTTTTTTTTCAAGGAGCCGAGAGAAGGAAATGTGGGGGCTGGGACTGGAGCGACAGTGGGGAAATTCCACAATATGGAAGGCATGATGAAGTGTGGGATTGGCATCAGTGCAGCACAGATCGGAAATGTGAAGTGCGGAGCTGTCGTTGCAGTCAATGCACTTGGGGATGTGATTGATCCGGACACTGGAAAGATCCTTGCAGGGCTTCTAAATAAAGAACAGACAGGATTCGCCGATACGAAAAAATGTATGTATGAGGAGATGGAGCATCCAAGAGATCTGTGGAAAGGGAATACGACCATAGGGTGTATTGTTACCAATGGTAAACTGGATAAATGCCAGTGCAATAAAGCGGCGTCCATCGTCCACAACGGATTCGCGAGGACGATTCGGCCGGCCCATTCGACGGCAGACGGAGATACGATCTTCGTTATGGCGTCCGGGAAAGTGGAAGTGGCACCGGATGCATTTCATGTGCTTGCACAGGAAGTGATGGAACGGGCGGTAAAGCGCGCGGCGCTTATGGCGAAACCGGCATACGGGCTGAAGGCGGCAGTGGATTTTCAGACAAAAACTCTTCTATAAGTTCCTTCGGTGCGCGAGAAAAGATGAAAAGATGTTAAGAAAACCGGTGCTTGCAATGAGCAACAGAAACAGTCTGGCAGCAGAAAATGCAATATGCAGGAATCAGGAGCGATGGTTTGACAGTATCTATTTCCGGGATGCGGGTGTTTACTCCGCATCCTTCGATTTTTCCGTATACTTTCCAGACTTTTTTCGGAATGCTGGATGGACAAACTGTATATGAGACAGCGGAAAATCTGGAGGAAATATGGAAGATTATAGACACATACAGTCGGATGATCATAAGTGGAAATACGAAAGCAAGGGATGAAGGAGAAGATACAGAATATGAGTAATATTATAGAAATCACGGATTTTGATGCCAAAGGGCTGGATATCTACGCCAGGATGACGGAAGCTCAGCTTTTGAATAAAGACAGACCTCAGGACGGGATGTTTATCGCAGAAAGTCCCAAAGTAGTACTTCGGGCACTGGAAGCAGGGTATGAACCGGTGTCTATCCTGGTGGAGGACAGACATATTGAAGGGGAAGCGAAAGAAATCATCGAAAAGTGCCCGGACACACCGGTATACACAGCATCCTTTGATGTTTTGACACAGCTTACCGGGTATAAACTTACCCGCGGTGTGCTTTGCGCCATGCGCCGGAAGAAGTTGCCAAAGGTACAGGAAGTATGTAAAGGAGCAAGACGCATTGCGGTCCTGGAGAATGTGATGAATCCCACGAATGTGGGTGCCATTATCCGTTCGGCGGCGGCTTTGAATATAGATGCAGTCCTTCTCACGCCTGGGTGCAGTAATCCTCTGTACCGCAGGGCCATCCGCGTCAGTATGGGCACGGTGTTTCAGATTCCCTGGACGATTCTGCAGGAAGAAGAGACAGGCAGATGGCCAAAGAAAGGTATGGAATATCTGCAATCTCTTGGTTTTCGTACCGCGTCTATGGCGCTTCACGATGAATCAGTAGATATTGACGACGCACGTGTACATAAGGAGGAGAAACTGGCCGTCATTCTCGGAACGGAGGGGGATGGGCTTATGGATGAGACGATCTCGGCATCTGATTATACAATCAAAATTCCTATGAGTCATGGAGTTGACTCGCTGAATGTGGCAGCTGCAAGTGCGGTAACATTCTGGGAGCTTGGCAGGATCTCTGATTTTTCCGGTTCATGATCAAAGGTGGCTGGAAAAATCAGAAAATAAATAATGTAAATAAAAATAATAAAAAAACAAAAATAAAATCAAATAAAATATTGACAAATAGAAAAAGACGTGCTATTATAAAGACATAAAATAACAGACGGGAATTGTAAGATGGACGCGATCCATAAACATTCAGTCGTTATTATTTCAACACAAGTGTTGAAAAGATCCCGAGAAAAATACAAGCGCTGAGTATCGGGAAGCAAAGTTTATGAAAGGAAGGTACGGACCACCGAAAACGTAAACAAAATTTACCAAATCCAAAAGAAAGAGGTAAAAAAAGAATGATTGAAGAATCAAAGTAAAGGCGGATATCAATGCAAGTAAGTTGGTATCCGTCTTTACTGTGGTTCTTTTTTTTGCGCAATCTTGCAGTCCCAAATAAGATGACGTATAATAAGTGCATACATATTATGAAAGAATCAGGTCATAAGGAAGGACGAACATATGAGGAGTTACTGGGATTGGGAAACATTTGGGGAAGATATCCGAAGGACGGTTCAACGTGCGGTAGATTCTCAGGATTTCCGCAGACTGAATCAGACCATCAATGACACGATCAACAATGCGGCTGGAGAGTTCCGAGATGGAATAAGACATGCAGGAGAACGAAATAGAAATGGAGGATACAGTTCTGGACAGGACAAGTATACGCAGGCATCAAAAGGCGCGGCGCAGACATTCCGAGGAGTCGACGTTTCGAAATTGAGGGCACCCGATCTGTACGCAAAGATGAGCGGAAAGAAGGCGGGAGCAATGGCGCTTGCTATCCTTGGGTATGGGTTTGGATCTTTGTTCCTTTTTGGAGTCGTGCTTGGCGCAGTGACGGTACTTGTGCTTGGAAACGCTGCGGAGATGGCTGTTGGCATGACAACTTTAGGCATCATGGCATGCATATTTGGCGGGATGGCGGCATCCGGGACAAGAAAGCTTGGAAGAATCAAGAGATTTGAGCGGTATGTAAAAGAATTGAAGGGAAAAGAATACTGCAATATCGATGAGATTGCGCTTCGGGTGCGGAGGAAAGAAAAACAGGTTTATAAAGATATTCGATGGATGATCGAAAAAGGATGGTTTCGGCAAGGACATCTGGATGATCAGGATGCGTGTTTGATGATCAGTGATGCAGCATACGAAGAATATCGGGATCTGATGGAACAAAGAGAAGTACAAAAAAGAATGCAGGAAGAAGATGCGTTGAGGAGTCAGGCAGATGCCCGGAAAAAAGAACAGTACAGCAAAGAAAAGCAGGCGAACATGGATCCACAGATTCAGGCCGTTATCCAGGCGGGGAATGAATATATAAGAAAGATTCGCGAGTGCAACGACGCAATTCCAGGAGAGGCGGTATCGGAAAAAATGTATCGTATGGAGCTGCTGACAAAAAGGATTTTCGAACGGGTAGAACAGGATCCGGATTCAGTGGAAGATATCCGGAAACTGATGGAATACTATCTTCCTACGGCAGTCAAGCTTCTGGAAGCGTACGAGAAGCTGGACGCACAGCCGGTGCAGGGAGAAAACATTCTTTCTTCCAAAAAGGAAATAGAAGACACACTGGACACGCTGAATATTGCGTTTGAGAAGCTTTTAGATGATCTGTTCCAGGAGACAGCCTGGGATGTATCTTCTGATATTTCTGTGCTCAAAACAATGCTTGCACAGGAAGGACTTACAGGAAAAGACTTTGAGACAGGAGGAAAAAGATGAACGAGGGATTAAAAGATTTTCAGAGCGGACCAACGTTGACACTTGACCCATTCGGAGGACAGGCTGCGGCTCCGGAACCGGAGAAGAAAGAAGAACCAGCTATGGATGAAAATGTTCTGACACCGGAGGAACGGCAGATGGCAGAGCAGTTTGCAAACCAGATCGATCTGAGCAACTCCTCCATGATCCTCCAGTATGGAGCGGGAACACAAAAGAAAATGGCGGATTTCTCGGAGAGCGCACTGGAAAATGTAAGGACGAAAGATCTAGGCGAGGTTGGAGAACTCTTGAGCGGTGTTGTGCAGGAATTGAAGAACTTTGATGAAGAAGAAGAGAGAGGATTCCTGGGGATTTTCAAAAAACAGGCTAATAAGATACAGAACCTCAAAACAAAATACACAAAAGCTGAGGCGAATATCAATCAGATCATAAAGGCGCTGGAAGGACACCAGGTACAGCTTTTAAAAGATATTGCAATTCTCGATAAAATGTATGAATTGAATCTGACGTACTTTAAAGAGCTTTCTATGTATATCCTGGCAGGAAAAAAGAAACTCAAAGAAGTGGAAGATAGCCAGCTAAGAGAATTGATAGCGAAAGCCCAGAAAAGCGGACTTGCAGAAGATGCGCAGGCTGCAAAAGATCTGGAATCCATGTGTCAGAGATTCGAAAAGAAACTTCATGATCTGGAACTGACACGGATGGTTTCTATTCAGACGGCACCGCAGATACGCATGATCCAGAATAATGATACAGTTATGGCAGAAAAGATCCAGTCTACCATTGTCAATACGATTCCACTTTGGAAAAGTCAGATGGTGCTGGCACTGGGAGTGGCCCATTCTACTCAGGCTGCCGCAGCACAACGGGAAGTTACGGATATGACAAATGAACTTTTGAGGAAAAATGCACAGACGCTGAAAATGGCTACTCTGGATACAGCCAGGGAGTCTGAGAGGGGAATCGTGGATATGGAAACATTGAAGGCGACAAACGAATCTCTCATTTCAACGCTGGATGAAGTAATGCAGATTCAGCAGGAAGGAAGACAAAAACGGCAGGAAGCAGAGGCGGAAATGCGCAGGCTGGAAACAGAGCTGAAAGAGAAACTTCTTCGTATTCAGAGATAGGCATCAATTTTTCGGCACATTTCTGTACAGAAGTACAGGTACAAGTATAGATGACACACAAACAACACGGACCGTGAAAAAGGCGGCCCGTGTTATTTTTTTAGTCTGGACGCTGAGAATTAGGTTGAGAAGAGGTACGTTGTTCAAAAATGATGCGGAACAAAAAACGGACGAGTGGTCCGCAAAAAAAGATTTGCCAGAAAAAGGCCATAGGGAAATTGCAGACAACGGTCTGAAGCCACACAGGCAGAAATTCAATCCCGGGCTTTTTGAAAATCAATGTAGCCCAAAAACTCATGATGGGACACATGAATGCAATGGTTACACAGGAACGGGCCAGTATGACGAAAATAGGTTTATCCTCCTCGGGAGTAACCATCCGAGATGCGAACTTTGGCGCGAATCGATCCACAAAAAAGAAACCCATGACAAAACAGATTGGGAAAATGATAAAAATATCCGGAAGCGAATGCAGTGTGATGGCGTTCGTCAGTCCGTGATTGATAAGACCTGCATTGTAAAGTTCCATGGCAAGAACCATAAAAAATGTCATAAGCAACCCGTAAATCAGCTCCTGAAATTTTGTTTTTGGCATAAATAGTCCTCCTTCTTTCATACAAAAAGGCGTTAATCCATTGAATGCACAATAGACTACGCCTGGAAAGACTTATTTCTATTTGGCTGATTAAGACCTTTATTTTTACCAGCAAAATTATAACAAATTTTGGGGGAAAAATCAAATTTCAGCCAGGAAACCAAAGAAAACACCTTCTCCGAAAAAAATCAAAAAAAGTAGAAAAAAGGTGTTGACATTTA
>NZ_JBKSWG010000043.1:0-11517 GCF_047234585.1 Sellimonas sp.
GGCAACACAAAAATTTTATATTTTTTTCATTGTCTACTTGACGGGTAGCACACCAATTTCGAGTCCCATTTTCAGTTTTGGCTGGTAGATGGATGCCATTCCTTTTTTTGTGCATTCGTGGTAGTAGCATCGTTCTTCGTATCCTGGCTGGGGTTTTTCCATATGCATCCAGTTTTCTATATCTTCGGCCGCGTGTTGATTGCGTGGGCGGACGTGTTCGGATGATATCGTAATTTTACTGTCTTCATCTAAAAGTGGGTATCCCATATTCATATGGTACAGGATTTCCACTGGTTCGGTGCGGTCGCCTTCATTTTGGATCTGGTCATGGATCCGGAAGGTGTTTTCTTGGAGGCTGATCCGGATTTCGCGGCAGAGTTTCAGTTTTCTGGAAAAGATTGTCTCATCGGATATTTCTGCATAGATTACCAGTTCATCGTCTTCTTTTCTCCAGTAATAGTATGAGGCCGGTGTATTGGAGATGGATCCATGCATGGGTACGGATTCTCCTTCGTCAATACACGGTACGCCTACGGATTCCAGTCCGCATGTCGTTAGAAATCCTGCGGTAAAGGATTTGAGGAAGTGGTCTTCTGTCCTGTCATAGTATGACGGTGCCACATAACCACATGGGGAGAAGTACCCCATATTCATGCCTTTGAATCGAAGTCTTGAAATATCTGCGGCGCGGTCCAATGATATCGTCAATTCCAGCCCTTTGCCGTTCCACACCTCCAAAAGCCGCATTCCGTCTCCTTTTCCTCCTGTGAGGCGATGTTCTTCTGCTCCGAAAATCTGTGATTCATGTCCTATATACGGATTCATACTCTGTTTCCTCCTTTTCTCCTCGATCCAGCCAGTTATCCCACGAGAGGGCGTACTGCTTCATAGAGATGACGATACCGCTGAAATATTTTTTCGTACGCCTCATGCCGTCCTGCATCAGGATAACAGATTCCTTTTTCCCGGATCATACATTTGGCCGCTTCTTTCAGATCCTGAAAATACCCGACAGCCGTCCCTGTGATCATAGCGCTTCCGACGGTGCCTGCATCTTTTGCCTCCAGCACCTTGATCGGCACATTGAGTACATCTGCCTTGATCTGAGTCCACACTTCGGAGGATGCCCCTCCTCCGGTGGCATGAAGCATGGAAAAGGAAATTCCTGCTGATCTTAGGATCTCTTCATTGAGCCTCATCTCGTAGGCTACTCCTTCCATACATGCCCAGTAAATCTCTTTCTTCTCTGTTTCCATCGTAAGTCCAAGGATTGCCCCCTTGGATCCCGTATCCATATATGGGGTGGCCGCCCCTGCAAAATGCGGAAGCACAAGGAGACCTGTCGGCCCGCTGTACCCTGCTTCCATCACATCATACGCCGACACATTCTCTTCCTTCGTTTTTTTCAATTCGTCTCCCGCAAATGTCTCAAGAAACCATTGGAGCAGCGCTCCGCCTGTGTAAGAAAATGCGTAGCACAAGTATTTTCCTGGGACAATGTACGGCGTGACCGCATATTTCCCTTTATAAAATTCCGGATTTTTCGGAATCTCGGAGAGGACACAAGTCATGCACTCTACCGTCCCTGCACCATCCACTGCTTTTGTTTCGTCAAATACGCCTGCACCCACAGCTGCCGCCACCTGATCATGGCTGACAGAGACAATCTTTGTCTGGCTGGAAAGTCCGGTCTGCCTGCATATCTCTTCCAGCGGTTCTCCTGCTATTGTCCCCGTCGGGACCGGTTTGGAGAAAAGCTCTTTGCGGACGCCTGCTGCCTCCAGTATCTCCTGACTCCAATCCAGTGCCCGTATATCGAAGGCCATTGTCCTGGCCGCCAGAGAATAGTCGATCTGACAGACGCCTGTGAGTAAATATACGATGTAATCTTCGATCAAAAAAATATGTGCAGCCTTTTCACATACATCCGGCCTGTTTCGGAACACCCACATAATCTTTGCAATACTGTACATTTCGTGCGGCACCAGCCCGGAAATCTCGGCAAGCCGTTCTTCCCCAATCTTTTCTTTCAATATGTCACACTCTTTTTGCCCTCGCGGATCAGTATAAAGCATGGATGGAAAAAGCGGTGTCCCTTCCTCGTCCGTCACAACAAACGTCTCTCCAAAACTCGTTACACCAATGCCTCCAATATCCGGGCAGCTCTCCGTCATGCTTTTTACGACTGCAAGTACGCTGTCTCTTACACCTGCAATGTCGATCTCATGCTCGTGATGCTTTCGGGATACCGGATAATCCCGGTATTCCTTTAAAAGCCTCTGTCCTTTCTCGTCAAACACCGTGATCTTGCATCCGGTTGTCCCGATATCCAGTCCTGCGATCTTCACTCTGTCTCCCTCCTGTCTCTTCGTCTGATTTTCCGGCAACATCTTTTTTCCTTCTACGACTCGATGGACACCACGTCATAGTGTAGATATGTCTCGAATGCTTCTGTGAGCACATCTTTCATATGTCCTACCCCAACTGACGTGTGGTGTTTAAATCCGCCTCTTGCCAGCCGAATCAGTTTGTTCTCAAGATCCGGTATCTCTGCCACACCGGCACATCCGAAATACGTCTCCTCGATCGGTTCTCCGGTAAACGTCCCTTCGCTTACATAGACGGTCAACTTTCCGTCTTCCGTCTTACAGTTGGAAAATGTCATAGGGAATGCCCGGATCCGCCCTTCATTTGCACCCCAGCCGGAGCCCGGATCATCTTTTGCGAACATCTTATGCTCTGTTACCGTTCCTTTCCCTGTCATGAGAGACTGTGCCACCGGCCCACAGTGGAACAAAATGACCTTGTTCTCCTGATCTCCATAGTTATTGTTCCAGTCAAGAACTGCCGTAGGCTCTTCGGATGCCAGATTCATGGCCCGCATGGTAATGGCCGAACAAAGATCGATCTCGCAGGATGCAACGATTCCCCTGTCGTTTAGTTCACTTAACAATACACATGGACAAACTCTAAGGATCGTCTCCATCTCATTCCAGCACCGGAGCGCAAGAGCATCCAAATGATACGTCTCGATGTACTGATCCAGCACAACGCTGATCTTTGCCAATGTCGTTTTATTTTTCTCCGGTACCCTGGAAAAATCGGTGTACTTCTCAAGCCGTTCTTTCTTATCAATGACGTTTTGATCTGCATCGCCCATATTCTGGACTTTGTAGATCAGTTCGGAGAGGTCAAAGGACTCCACATTGATCCCGTATTTCTGAAGCGTGATCTCATCGAACCGCACCGTCTTAAACGCTGTCGTCCTGGCGCCGATACACCCTACATTGAAGTGTTTCATTCCATTTACAACCCGGCAGATGGCCGCAAAATCCTTGAGATTTTGTGCGAAAGCCGGAGACAGCGGATGAACAACATGCGGTTTCAGAACAGTAAACGGTACTTTATACTGGCTGAATACATCAGTCACAGAGAATTTTCCGCAGAATGCATCTCTTCTGTGCTGGAAATCCATCTTCCCTATCTCGTCCGGGTATGCCTGCATCAGAATCGGCACACCCGCATTTTCCAATGCCTGGATTGCTCCATTTTCATCCACAAATATCGGCATGCAGAAGATGACGCCATCGTATTCCCCTTCGTGTGACTTCAGCCATTTCGCATATAGTCTTCCCTCATCTCTTGTCTCCACAGCCCCGTATCTCGTGGCATCCTCCTCCATGATCAGGTAGTCATACCCTGCATCCGTAACAGCCTTGACCATGTCTTTCCTTGCCCCTAAGATCAGTTCTCCCGGCATAAATCCTCGATTTCCAAAACAAAGTGCAAATGTCATTTTTCTCATTTTTCTTCCCCTTTTCTGCTCATTACCGCCCTGCAAAAATCTTCATGGCCTCTTTTACATTTTCCTTCATTGCTTCTCTTGCCGCCCGGATCGTTTCCGTGAAAAAGAGAGGCCCTTTGCCTTCCTGTCCTTTTCCGTACTCCAGACAAGCTGTTCCGCCCGCCTTGTCCATGTAAGTAAAATAATTGATCTTCCGCACTCCCGCCTCGATGGCTCTGTGAAAATCTTCCCTGCTTACCCCGGATCCTCCGTGCATGACGACAGGAATGTTTCCTGCCTCCTCCCGCACTCTTTCCACTACAGAAAAATCCAGCTTCGGCTCTGTGAGATAGATGCCGTGAGTCGTCCCAAAAGAGCATGCCAGGGCATCGATCCCAGTCTCCTCTGTGAATGCCTTAGCCAGGATCGGATCTGTATAAATCTTTGTCTCGTCTTCTTCCGGCTCTTTTTCATGGCCTGTTCCCGACTCTCTTTTTCCCATCGATCCCAGTTCGGCCTCCACGGAAGCCCCCCACTTTTTGGCCATCTCTACCGCCTGTTTCGTATTCTCGACATTCTTATCGTAATCCAGTACGGAACCATCATACATGATAGATGTAAACCCCATCTCCAGTGCCTTTTTCAGATACTCCAGCGTCTCCCCGTGATCCAGATGGACACAGACCGGGACATCTGCTTCCTTCGCCATCCTTACCATGATCGGTCCTATGACAGACAATGGCATCAGATCTTCATGGCACTGGGCGAACTGTACGATGACCGGAAGTTTTAATTCTTCCGCAGCACCGATGACTGCCTGCAGGCTTTCCAAGTTCGGCGTGTTAAACGATCCCGCCGCCATCTTTCTTTCCTCCGCCATCTCCAATATTTCTTTTAATGTTACGAGCATTCTCCATCATCCTCTCTTTTTCTCTGTGGCAAATCTTAACTTTATTTTACGCGATGGAGTCGGGGAAATATATAAAGAGATGTGCGTTTTACTTTGAATTCGTTCGCAAAACAAGTATAATAAAAACAAAGTTTTATGAAAGGAGAATCGACAAGATGATCTCATCTTTCAATCTGGATAAAGTAAAAGAATTGTTTCGTGATTTCTATACATTGACGAGGATTCGGGTAACCCTCTTTGATGAACGGTTTGAAGAACTGTCTTCTTATCCGGAACATCTGCCGGAATTCTGCCGCCTGCTGCGCAGTGATCCTGTCTCTGCCAAGCAGTGCCGCCTATGTGACAAAGAAGCATGCCGGGCGGCCTCCACCCGGCATGCTACCTATATTTACCGCTGTCACGCTGGTCTTACCGAAGCTATCTCTCCTGTGTATTTCGGAAATATCGTCATCGGTTACCTGTTTTTCGGACACGTCTTCTCCTACCCGGACTATGAGACCGGATGGACAGAGATCCGATCCCGATGCCGTTCCTGCCACGTGGACGAAGAAGCGCTTCATGCCGCCTGCCTGAAGCGTCCTATCATTTCGGAAGAATATATCCTTGCGGCCTCCCACCTGCTCCATGCCGTGGCGTCTTATCTATGCATGGAGCGTATGGTCACGATCCGCCGCCAGGAGCTTCCGGTCCGGATCGACGATTATATCATGGCACATCTGGACGAAAACCTCAGCGCTTGCGATATCTGCCGGGAATTCCATATTGGGAAGACGTTTCTCTACGAGATTGCCCACCAAAGCTATGGGACCGGAATTGCCCAGCATATCCGAAATCTCCGTGTGGCCCGAGCTCAGTCTCTTCTTTTGGAACACCCGGAACTTCGCATTAGTGAAATCTCATCCATGTGCGGATTTGCAAACTACAACTATTTCATAACTATGTTCAAACGGGTAACCGGCGTTACCCCCAAAGCATACCGAAGACAACACCTTGCTGCTATTCCTGATACCGGATCCGCTCCACGATCGATTCTTTCTTGACATTCCTGCTCAGGATAAAGGAGAGTCCCATCTGCAGCACTGCCAAAATGAGAATCATACACATAATTTCTGCAAGCGGGACATGATACACGTCCAATCCGAAATATCCATGCTCTCTGCCGTATCGGAAAAGTGCGTATCCGAGAGGCATTCCTGCTGCCAGAGCGATCATGACACTGCCTAATGTAAAGAGAAGTCCTTCATTTCTCAGCATCCCGTTGAGCTGCCGATTTGTCATACCAAGAGCCTGCAGGACGCCCAGCTCCCTTTTTCTTGTGATGATGCTGATGATCATCGTGTTGGCCATATTCATAAAGGCGATCAGTCCCACAAGAAAGAGGAGCGCATAGGCAAGCATCTCGAACATGCCGAGAGTGCTTTCCGCCGTTTCCAGTGCACCGAGATAGCTGCTCAGCTCATAGTGTTCTTTTCCTTCCAGCAGATTTTGGATCTCTGCCTCCACTTTTGCACAGTCTGCCTCTTTGCAGTCCACCCAGATCATCCCCGGGTTGTCTTCTGTAAATCCAAGTTTACGATAAGTATCCTCCGTGATCATCCAATCCATATTGCTGCTTCCAAAAGCTCCCTGCATTTCCCCTTCCATCGATACGGTCCGGTCTTTGTCGCCAAGTTCCATCTGTATCTGATCTCCAATGTCATATCCGCTTTCTTCGATGAAGTAACTCCAGCCGTAGATAAATGCATCTTCTTTTGCTGCTTTGTCGTAATCCACTGTCCCTTTTAATGAACCTTGATATGCTTCATCTTCAAACTCTTCTTTTCCCAGCACTCCGACACTCTGCAGGTTTCCTTCTGCATCCCGCGCATAGAGGATGTTCTGCAGACGTACCTCCGTAACTCCGTCGATTTCCTCAAGTGCCTGCAAAAATGCGTCATCAAAAGGATTATTCTGGAGGATGGAATCCAGGTTATTTTCCGGGTAGGCCGTATCGCTCAAATCATAATCAAGGGCAATCTGAAACTGCCCGTATGGCACCTGTTTTTTCGCATCGTATTTCGTGCTGATATTTCCTGTAAAGTTCGAAATTACCACAAAGAGAACACAGGAAAGTCCCATCGTCAGGATTGTCACGACAGTTCGCTTCCTGTTTATAGCCAGATTTGCAGTCATCATGGTTCCGACACTCATTTGCCTTTTCCCTTTTCTGAATCCTTTTCGTCTCTTTGATCCGTCTCCCTGGAAGCGGATCGCCTCCACCGGAGAAATTTTCGCCACGAGTTTCATTGGTTTTTTCAATGCCGCCCAAACAGCCAGGAGGGAAACGGCTGCACACAAAAGAAGGAGTGGAACGGACACCATAGAAAAATCGGTGTAAGCCTCTCTCCCCATCACAGACTGGCTCTTTTCCAGCCAGTAATGCATGAACGCCACGGTAATTCCGGCTCCTGCGATCATCCCCGGAATAATGGCCGGGAGCGCCAGCGTCATCCCTTCCCGAAAGACGAGCTTTCGCATCTGCTTTCTCGTCGTCCCAAGCGCCCGGATTTTTCCGTATTCCTGGATCTTCTGGATGACACCCACCTGGAAAATATTATAGATGACAAGGGCGGAAAAGAGGCATACAATAAGTGCGATTACCACACATCCGAATATCGTCTCCATCCCCGGATCCAGCGCCCAGAATGTATAGTATGTGTTGATGACTGTCTGACTTGGATTGATGCCGCATTCTTCTGCCAGATCTTTTTCAGTCATCTCCACTGTCTCCGCATTCACTTGTACTTCTTCTGAAAATTTAAAATACGCATTGAATGCACGCTCTCCATTTTTATAGACCGCTTTGTAAAAATCTTCGGACACATAGGCGGCATAGGACTGATTTTCCAGCTCTACAGGCGATTTTGTGATACCGCTCACGACAAAATCCGCGTCTCTGTATGTTTCCTGGTTATTTCTCCGAAACCGAAGTTTGATCTTGTCGCCCTGTTTGGCTTCCGGATATCCGAGTTTCTCAAAAAATTCCTCCGGTCCTGCAATCTCATTTTCTTTCTCCGGAAATACTCCTGTTTCCAACTGCTCTTTCAGATTGGTCATTTCAAGAGCTTTTTCGCCCATCCAGGATAAGGCAAGGCGGCTTTTGTTTTCCACTTCTCCCACGGAAGCTGCCCTGCCCACTTCCGCAAACTCACTTCTTTGTTCCATGGAATGTATTTGATCTTCCGCTACTCCCACATACATTCCGTAATAATCGCCGTAAAATTTTTCTGCGTTCAGCTTTTCATATTTGATTGTGGAATAACCGAAAGTTGCGATGGCGGACAGAAGCGTCATCGTAAGAAATACCGCCACCATGACAAGAACGCTCCTTGTCTTATTCTTTTTGTTGTTGCTCAGTGCAAGTTTTGTGATGGTTTTCATTTCAGTTCTGCCACCTTTCCGTCTTCGATGACCAAGATCCGATCCGCAATCTGCGCGATCTCTTCATCGTGTGTGATCATAACCAGTGTCTGCCCATATTTTTCCACCGACATTTTCAGAAGTCCAATGACTTCATCACTCGTCCTGGAATCCAGGTTACCGGTCGGTTCATCGGCAAACAAAATATCCGGCTTGGATGCAAGCGCCCTTGCAATTGCCACTCTCTGCTGCTGCCCGCCAGACAGTGTATTCGGCAGGTTCCGCAGCTTCTTTTCAAGCCCCAGCGTCCTTACGATATCCATCACAAACTCCTCGTCTGCCTTTCTTCCGTCAAGCCCCATCGGAAGAACAATGTTTTCCCACACATTGATGGAAGAAACAAGATTAAAGGACTGGAAGATAAATCCGATCTTACGTCTCCGAAACCTTGCAAGAGCATCTTCTTTGTAAGAAAAGATATCCTTTCCACGGATCAGTACTTTCCCGCTTGTAGGGGTGTCCAGACCTCCCAGCATGTGAAGGAGGGTACTTTTTCCCGAGCCGGATTTCCCCACAATAGCCACAAACTCTCCTTTCTGGATTTCGAGATTTGCGTTTCTTACCGCCTTTACTTCATTTTCTCCGCTTCCGTAATATTTACATAAATTTTTTGTTTCCAATATTCTGTCCATATGTGTCTTCCTTTCTGCCAGTTCTTTCTTCTTTCTATCCTACATCATACACGCCTTCTCTTACAGCCCACTTTCAGAAAAATAAAAGACACTTACAAAACTGTAAGAAATGATAAAAAGCAGTAGAAAAGGACCTCTCCACGGTTTCATTTTCCCCGCTTCTGGTCCTCTTCTTTCTATCGGTACGGAAGCTGAATGACAAAGGTACTTCCTTGTGTCTTTGCTCCTTTTCCTGTATTCACGCTGATGATCCCATTGTGGCCGTCTATGATCTTCCGCGTCAGATAAAGCCCGATGCCGGACCCTTCTTCTTTCTTTACCTCTGGCCGATCTCCCCGGTAAAACCGCTGAAACACTTTGTGGTATTCTTCTCTTTGGATTCCGATCCCTTCATCCTGGATTTCGATTCTGAGAAAAGACAGCCTTTTTTCTGCTCTCAGAAAAATATGGCTCCCCTTTGGGCTGTACTTTACCGCATTATCCAGAACATTGATCAGCGCTTCCCCAAGCCACTTTCTGTCATGCGGAATCTTGAGAGACTCGATTTCAGGATCCGCATCCATCTCAATCTCGATCTGTTTTTTATCTGCTTTCTCCCAAATTCTGTTGACCGCTTCCAGGATCGTATCGAAGATTTTTCCCTCGCAAAGGGAGAGCTCGATCATTCCTGTCTCCATGCGGGAAATATTCACAAGGATACCTGAAAGTTTCTCCAAACCAGAAAGCTGTACAGACAGCCGGGACTCGAACTCCTGCCGTTCCTCACTTGTGAGATCTTCTTTCGTCAGCACTTCAAAACAAGATTTCAGCGCAGCCACAGGTGTCTTGAGCTGGTGGGAAATATCGGTTACGAGAGTTTTTACCCCCTCCCGTTCCTTTTTGGCCTGATCCGTCACAACCTCCAGATAGCTGCACAGGGAATCCACCTCATCCAAAAGCATTGTAATCCCGCCCTGCTCTTCGGTAAAAATGTCATAATAGTCCGGCCCGTACCTGCCTTCCCTCACATCTTCCAAAATGGATGCGATCTTCCGAACCATGCGATCCCTTTCCCGTTCGGTCTTTTGCTTTTCCCATACAAGCATCAGAAGAAAGAGCAGCCAAAGTACCAGGCCGCCTCCCGCAATCCAGCAGCTTCTCTGAAGAAATTCTCGGCCAAACTCATTGGCATCCAGGTCTTCATAGCCATATGACTCCAAAATTTTCTTTGCGTCGTCCATGGTCATGGTTCCTGTTCCTTTTAAAACAGAGAGTGCTGTGTCCGTCTGATTGTCTGCACGGATGATCTGCGCTGCGGCGGTCACTTTTTCCTCATACTCCTGATACTGTATCCTGATCAGGAACAGGACCGCTGCGAACAGAAGGACAAAACCCATCGCCGCTTTTTTTGCCAGTCGTTTTCCTGCTTTTCCCATTGTTTCTGCTGCCTTCCTTTTTACTTATCGTCTTGCGCACTCTTTATCCCATATATACCCCAGTCCCCGGACATTTCGGATATATTCCGGTCTGGCCGCATCCGGTTCGATTTTCTCCCTGAGCCTTCGTATGTTTACCGCCACTGTATTTTCATCTACAAAGTCCCCGTCCAGGTCAAAGATTTGCTGCAAAATTTGATTTTTTGACAAAATCTGCTTTGGATGGTCCAGGAAAAGGCGAAGCATCTTCCATTCTGTCTTCGTAAATGAGACTTCTTTATCCCCATTTTTTGCTTCCAGCTGTTCTGGACAAAAACTCCAGTCTCCTGACTCGATACAGGACACCGCTGTCTGCACATGTTTTTTAAAGTACGCATTGACTTTGAGCATGAGTACCGACAAACTAAACGGCTTCGTCACATAGTCATCCGCTCCGGCCTCATACCCTATGACCTGATCCATCTCCTGGTCAAGTGCTGTAAGACAGATAATATGTGCCGCCGTCTTCTCCCGGATTTCCCGGATCAGTTCCAGACTGTTTCCGTCTGGAAGATTCACATCAAAGATCAGAAGTTCCGGGTTTTTTGTCTTTAGTATTTCCCTGGCTTCCCCTATCGTCCTAACCCCATAGACTGTGTATCCTTCTTTTTTCAACGTCAGCTCAATACCTCTGTTTACGCTTTCCTCATCTTCCAAAACAAGAATCGATGCCATCTTTTCTCCCTCTTCTCTACTCTTTTACTGCCCGTACTGCAAGGAAAGACGGGATATGGTATTCATGCAGCCGTCCCTCCCCATTGGTGTCTTCATATAGATCCGTAAGACGGAACCCCGCTTTCAAAAGCCCGCCGATCTGCTCTTCTGTCGTGTGGGAAAACTGGATCCCATCCCGTTTCTCCATACATTCTTTGTAGAGTTTTTCATCCTGAAGCGGATTGTACGGAAGCTTTCTCACAAGCATCCTCTCATCATCGTCAAATATATAGTTCAGGCCGATATCCACACCAGCCATCAAAATCCCGCCTTTTTTCAACACCCGAAAACATTCCTTCCACACCGGAAGTACTTCCTCTATATAACAATTTGCCACCGGATGAAATATCATGTCAAACGTCTCATCCGAAAATGGAAACGGGTTTGTCATATCTGCTTTCACGATCTGTATGTCATATCCTTCCCTCTCTGCCACAAGCGGTAGTGTCAAAAACTACCTGTTTTTTTGTTCCAAAATATAATAAAAACCTTGATTTTAAGGGAAATCCGCAATAAAAAGAGCATTGACCTCCCTTTTCTGGTATAATGTCAATCGCCAAACCA
>NZ_JBKSWG010000044.1:0-11295 GCF_047234585.1 Sellimonas sp.
AAGTAAACTCTACTGTCCCTTAGAGGGGTGGAATTTAAAATTTCATTTTAGGAGTCAACGATTTATCAATGCTTAATGTTGACCAAATACCCTTTTTTGTGGTAGCATTGTTTTATAAAATTTAAGAAAGAAAAGGAGATATAGAACTATGAAAGAGTTTACTTACGTAATTACTGATCCGGAAGGAATCCATGCAAGACCGGCTGGAATGCTTGTGAAAACGGCAGCTGGGTTCAAGAGTGATATCAAGATTGAAAAAGACGGAAAGGCAGTCAACGCAAAGACAATCTTTGGAGTGATGGGCCTTGGCGTAAAGAAAGATATGGAGATCAAGATGACGATCGACGGAGAAGATGAAGATCAGGCAGCAGAAGTACTTCAGAAATTCTTTAGTGAAAATTTGTAATATAAAAGGGAAATGAAGGGCAGCCATATGATTACTTTAAAAGGAAAAAGCGTATTTGGCGGTGTAGCTATTGGTAAAATCGCTTTTTATAAGAGAAAAGAACAGCAGATCAAACGCATCCATGTAGAAGATACACAGGCAGAGATCAAACGCTTTGAGGAAGCAAAGGCAGAAGCGATCGAACAGTTGAAAGGTCTTCACGAAAAAGCGTTGGCAAATGTGGGCGAAGCAAATGCCATGATCTTTGAAATCCATCAGATGATGCTGGAAGATCTGGATTACAATGAATCGATTCATAATATCATTACGACACAGGAAGTCAATGCAGAATATGCGGTGGGAACTACGGCAGATAATTTTGCCGCGATGTTTGCAGCAATGGATGACGCCTATATGCAAGGGCGTGCAGCCGACGTAAAGGACGTGTCTGAACGTCTTGTAGCTGTTTTATCCGGAGAAGGAGAGGGCGGTCTTCATACTGACGAGCCGGCGATCATCGCAGCAGATGATCTTGTACCGAGTGAGACAGTACAGCTTGACAAGAGCAAAGTGCTTGGATTTGCAACAATGTATGGGTCTTCCAATTCCCATACGGCAATTCTTGCGCGTACGATGAGCATTCCGGCTGTTATCGGACTTGGAGAAGAACTGAGCCCGAACTTTGATGGGAAGATGGCGATAATTGATGGTTTTTCTGGATGTGTGTATGTAGATCCGGATGAAGAGACAATGAAAGCCATGAAAGAAAAACAGGAAGAAGACCGGAAGCAGAAAGAACTTCTCAATGAGTTAAAAGGGAAGGAAAATGTGACGAAAAGCGGTCAGAAAATCAACCTTTATGCAAACATCGGAAGCATTTCCGATATTGGACTTGTTCTGAAAAACGATGCAGGCGGGGTTGGACTCTTCCGAAGCGAATTTTTGTATTTGGAAAATGACACATTCCCGACAGAAGAACAGCAGTTTTCCGTATATAAGAAAGCAGCTGAGAGCATGGCTGGGAAAAAAGTCATTATCCGTACACTGGATATTGGAGCGGACAAGCAGGTAGATTATTTTGAGTTGGAAAAAGAAGAAAACCCGGCTCTCGGATACAGAGCGATCCGAATCTGTCTGACAAGACCGGAAATCTTTAAAACACAGCTTAGGGCACTCTACAGAGCTTCCGCGTTTGGACAGATTGCCATTATGTTCCCGATGATCACTTCCGTGTGGGAAGTAAAGAAGATCAAGGAAATCGTGGAAGAAGTGAAAAAAGAACTGCGGGAAGAAGGCATTACTTTCTGCGAAGACGTAGAGATGGGAATCATGATCGAGACGCCAGCTGCAGTTATGGTCAGCAGAGACCTTGCGAAGGAAGTGGATTTCTTCAGCATCGGAACGAATGACCTGACACAGTATACGCTGGCAATCGACCGTCAGAATCTGAAATTGGATCCATTCTATGATCCGCATCATCCGGCGGTGTTGGAGATGATCCGTATCGCGGCAGAAAGTGCACACGCAGAAGGAAAATGGATTGGAATCTGCGGCGAATTGGGCGCTGATCTGGAACTTACGGAGACATTCCTGAAGATGGGAATCGACGAACTTTCAGTTTCTCCTTCCATGATCCTGCCAATCAGAAAGAAGATAAGAGAAACAGAATAGAAATGATGGAAAGGGTGTCCGGACTGGATACCCTTTTTTAAAAGAGTTTGCATTTTTTTGATAGAATAGGTACAATTTAGCTGTTAAAAAAATATCAAAATACGGAGGAGAAAATGAAAGAAAAGTGGATCAGCAGCGTCATGGCAGGAATTTTTATTGCAATGGGGGCGATGGTTTACCTGTCTATCCCAAATACGATCGTTGCAAGCCTGTTCTTTTCGACAGGAATCCTGCTTGTATTAAACCTGCATAACATGTTGTTAACAAGAGTCTGGCCGATGACAGTCTATAACGGATCTTACCGTCTGAGCGATTCGGTCATCGCCTGGGTGGGAAATGGGATAGGAACAATACTGGTTGCAGTTCTCATCCATTTTACCAGATTTGAAAAAGGGATTTTGGAAAAAATCGAAGGGATCGGAAAGACGAAACTGTCCGATGATCCTGCGAGTCTTATCATACTGGGCGTTTTTTGCGCCATGTTTGTAGCCTTTGCGGTATTTGTCGGCGGTGTGAAACAAAAGAATGGTTCGTTTGCGCAGATTTTCTATGTATGGCTTTTTATCACAGCATTCGTATTCTGTGGATTTGAACATATTATTGCGGACATGTACTATCTGAGTGTATACATACTGAATTTTGGAGCTCTGCCAATGGATGTGGCAAAAGTACTCATCTGTGTGACAGTCGGGAATCTGATAGGCGGAGGATTTGTCGGATACGCGGTGCGCAAATTGGAAGAACATCAACAGTAAAAAGAATTGCAATTTAATAGCCAGTACAGGGAAATGTACTGGCTGAGGGAAAAAGTTATGAAAAAGTTAATTTGCAAAGTCTAAATTACTTTGCTGATTTAATAATAGCGTCTAAATGTGAAAAAAGTGTGTTTAAAATATCAAAAAAGTATTAAATCTAATTTTTAACAGCTTTCTTTGCGAATTCTGTCGTGACTAGATCGTCGTATGGAGCTCTTGTCTCCAGCTCTCCTGCATCTTCCAGAATATCCTGGAGAAGCTCGAAACTCTCCTCGTTGAAGATGAGATCTTCCTTCCACGTTTCCTGTTCATGGTAACGGGACACGATAGTTGTGATCGTCTCAAGATCATTTTCTTTAAACTGAGGCTGTATGATTTTGGCAATCTCCTCAGAAGTGTGAGAGTTGACATAGTCCATTCCTTTCTGGAGAGCATCCGTAAATCCCTGAATGACATCCGGGTTTTCTTCGATATAGCTTTTTCTGGCGGAAAATGCGGTATACGGAACATATCCGCTGTCTTTTCCAAGGGATGCCACGACATAGCCTTTGTCGGAAGCCTCCAGCGTAGTCGCGCCCGGCTCAAATTCTACAGTGAAATCCCCTTGCCCGCCGGAAAAAGCAGCCGCGGTGGATCCAAAATCGATATTTCGGTTGATCGTGAGATCCTTTTCCGGATCAATTCCATTCTGTTTTAAGATATATTCAAAAACCATCTCTGGCATGCCGCCTTTTCGTCCGCCAAGAACGGTTTTTCCCTTTAGATCCGTCCACTGGAAATCCTCCATCGGTTCCCGGGAAACGAGGAAATTGCCGGCACGCTGGGTAAGCTGGGCAAAATTGACGACATAATCTTTGGCACCTTCGTTGTAAGTGTAGATGGAAGATTCGGATCCCATAAATCCAATATCTGCCTGGTTGGAAAGGACGGCAGTCATTGTTTTGTCGGCTCCAAACCCTGTGACAAGTTTCAGATCGATGCCTTCCTCCTCGAAGTAACCTTCCTCGATGGCAACATACATAGGAGCGTAGAAAATGGAATGAGCTACTTCATTCAAAGTCACAGCTACAGTCTCCTTTTTCTTATCATCCGTTTTTTTAGAAGTTTCTTTTGTGTCCGGCGAACATCCGGCCAGGATGGACACAGACAGCAAAGCTGCCGTGAGTGCGCTGAAAACTTTCTTTTTCATAAATACCTCCACTGTTCATTATTTCTAAGATTACAGTATGCCAAAAGGAGACAGATGTGCGCGGACTTTGCAGGAACCGTCATTTTGCAGGACAGTGGGCTTGCAAATCGCTGTTTCCCATGTTATAGTCTGTTTTGTAACAGTAAGAGACAGAATAGAATCACAGCAAAAGAAATACAGGAAAGGTGTAATTGATATGAAAAAATATGTAAAACGAGGTCTTGCGTTTCTTTTGTCCTGCACAGTCCTTTTGGCAGCGGGGTGTGGGGAAAAGTTTGACGCCTCCGGATATACGAAAGCTGTTTTGGACGCAGGGACAAGGGGCGAGACAGAAAAATACGAGGAATTTACAAAAAGCAGTAAAGAAGAAGCCAAAAAGCAGTACGATAATTTTATCGATACGGAGATGCAGGAATTTGAAGCTCTCGGCGTTTCCGAAGAATTGCTGACAAAGTACAAAGAGTATGTAGCTTCTCTTCTAAAAGAGACAAAATATGAAGTGGGGGAAGCGAAAGAAGATGAGGATGGGAATTTTACAGTGGAAGTATCTGTCCAGCCTATTAAAGTGTTTGACGGAGTCAAAGATACGCTGAATCAGAAGGTGCAGGAGTATACAGCACAGGTAGAGCAGGCAGCCATGCAGAATCAGCAAGTACCGTCTGACCAGGAGATTACAGAAACGATCGGACAGATGCTCTATGAAACACTGAATGGCACGCTGGCAAATCTCTCATACGGGGAGGCAGTCAAAAAAGTCGTGCATGTGAAAGAAACAGCGGAAAAGAATGTCTGGGAAATTCCGGAGGCAGAGGCCAGGGAACTGTTCCTTTCCCTTCTGGACATGACAGGAGTGGAGGAAATTGCAAATCCATAGACAAGACCAATCAAAAAGAGCGGCACCTTTTTCAGCCGCTCTTTTTTTCTGTCTCTTTTTTTGGCACTTCCGGAGGTACAAATGCGTAAACTTCCTCGTAGGATTCAAGCTCTGCTCTGGATTGGGGAGCAGATGGAATCAGTCCGGTACAGTCGTTGGCAGAAGCGGAATTGGCGAGGTAGTCATAGGAGTCAATGATTCGCTTCTGGTCTTTTGAGTTCTCTTTGTTCTGCAATTTTATCACCTCACTAACAGTTTCTGCGAAATCAGGAAAAATATGTGAGGTTTGTACTGGAAAAAGAAATGTGTTACACTGTTAACAAAACAGAAGAAAGCAAAGAAAAGAAAGAAGGAAAAGAAAATGAAGATCGCAGTGGACACTCATTCACACACAATCGCAAGCGGACATGCATACAGTACGATGAAAGAGATGATCCTGGCGGGGATAGAGAGAGGACTGGAAGGGATGGCCATCACGGAACACGCGCCCAAAATGCCGGGAACTTGTTCAGAGATCTATTTTCAGAACTATGCAGTCATACCGAGAAAAAGAGGCCATTTCTCATTGATGATGGGAGTGGAGTTGAATATTATGGATGAGAATGGGACAGTAGATCTTCCGCAGGGAATCCTGAGAACTATGGATATTGTGATTGCCAGCATCCACGGACTTTGCTACGGAGAAGGAAAGACACGGGAGGAAAATACAAACGCATATCTGAATGCGATGAAAAATCCGTATATTCATATTATCGGACATCCGGATGATGGAAGGATTCCGGTAGATTACGAAAAGCTTGTGCGTGCCGCCAAAGAAACACACACTCTCCTGGAAGTCAATAATTCTTCCCTCCGGCCAGGTGGATTCCGTGTCAATACCTGGGCAAATGCAAAAGAAATGCTGGAAATCTGTAAAAAAGAAGAGGTATATATTACAACAGGCAGTGATGCCCATGTCGAAGACGATGCCGGGAATTTTAAGTATGTAAAGAAGATTCTTGAGGAAGTGGATTTCCCGGAAAAACTGATATCTACCACATCATACGAAAAGTTTCAGTCTCTTCTGAAAAAGCAGGGATAGCTTAAAAACACTGGACTTTATAAATTTAGTGTGCTAAAATAAGTTATGGCAGAAAAACTTGCCCGAATAATTCACGGAGGGTAGATATGAGTAGAAAAATTAAAACAGATGCTGTGGACAGTTTATTTGAAGCCATTTTAAGCCTGAAGGATAAGGAAGAGTGCTATATTTTCTTTGAAGATATCTGTACGATCAATGAGCTGCTTTCCTTATCACAGCGGTTTGAGGTTGCCAAGATGCTGAGAGAGCAAAAAACCTATCTTGAAATCGCAGAGAAGACAGGTGCATCGACAGCCACCATCAGTCGTGTGAATCGTTCTTTAAATTACGGAAATGACGGATATGATATGGTATTTAAAAGGCTTGAAAATAAAGAGTAAGTAAAAAGACGCCGGTTTGTTCCGGCGTCTTTTGTTATGAAGCATGTTGTTTAATGCCTGGATGTCGGGAAGGAATCGATGACTTTCTCGATGATCTGCTTTTTGATGTAGACGTCAAAACTAAGAGAGCAGATAAAAGCAAAAAGCTGAAGCATCTCCCGGTCTTCTTCCGGTGCATCCGCGTAGCTTTCCGATGCCTGTGCCCAGAGCGCGGTAATATCATCCTGTACAGACTGTACGCGGTTCTTCTCCATCTGGCAGACTTCCTCATATACAGAGGAGAGATCAAAATCCGCGTCTTTACCAAAATACTTTTCCGTAAGCGGCTTCAAGAGGAGATCGATGTCCCGTATGGAAAGAATATTTTTAAAATAATAGATAAAAATCAGGATCAGCACATGCTCTTTGGAATACTTCTTCTTGACCGGCGGCGGGAGAAGATCATTTTTTGCATAATTGTTGATCATGGTTTTTGTGAGGATCTTGTCCTGCGGATACCGTTTTGTGGATTCGAGCTGTTTTTCCATAAACGTGGTAACCTGGTCCATATAAAGATCTATATTCGGAATCTCGCCCGAATGGATATAATCAATGCGAGAGAGGCTCTCTAAAATACTATTCAGCAAGTCGTCTGTCTTAATCGTCATATTGCATACCTCATTCCTGTAAATCTCAATATATACATTATATAGTTTTTGATACTAGATGGCAAGAAAATTGTAGAAAGCTTTTTGTAAAGGCAGTGTGGGAGTTTGATCTCGCATGCTTTACAGACCGAACAGACGTGTGGTATACTGGAACAATCAAAATGACACAGGAGTACATAGAATGAGTATTTACGATTCATTGAATGAGAAACAAAAAGAGGCGGTCTTGCATACAGAGGGGCCGCTTTTGATCCTCGCAGGTGCAGGATCCGGGAAGACAAGAGTCCTGACACACCGGATCGCTTACCTGATAGAAGAAAAAGGAATCAATCCGTGGAATATCCTGGCTATCACATTTACGAACAAAGCAGCAGGGGAAATGAGAGAACGTGTGGACAAAATCGTAGGGTTTGGTTCGGAAAGTATATGGGTCAGCACGTTCCATTCTGCGTGTGTACGTATTCTCAGGAGATTTATCGACCGTCTGGGATACGATACCAGCTTTACTATTTATGACGCAGACGACCAGAAATCGCTGATGAAAGATGTGTGCAGATATCTCCAGGTGGACACAAAAATTTATAAAGAAAGAAGTCTCCTGGCAGCTATCTCTGCGGCAAAGGATGAATTGATCACACCAAAGGAATATCTCCTGAATGCAGGGGGAGACTTTGGAAAAAAGAAGATTGCAGAAGTGTACGAAGAATATGAAAAGCAGCTCAGGGCAAACAATGCACTGGATTTTGACGATCTTCTTCTGCGCACAGTCCAGCTCTTCCAGACACAGCCGGATGTGCTGGATTATTACCAGGAACGTTTTCGCTATATCATGGTAGACGAGTATCAGGATACGAACACGGCGCAGTTTGAACTGATCCGTCTTCTCTCCTCAAAATACAGGAACCTCTGTGTGGTGGGTGACGACGATCAGTCCATCTACAAATTCCGCGGGGCAAACATCAAGAATATCCTGAGTTTTGAGGACGTATTCCAGGATGCAAAAGTCATCAAGCTGGAACAAAATTACCGTTCTACCGGAAATATCCTGGATGCGGCAAATGCGGTCATCAGCCACAACGTAGGGCGAAAAGAGAAAAAACTGTGGACGGAGAAAGACGCGGGAGAAAAGATCACGTTCCGTCAGTTTGACACAGCGTACGACGAGGCAGACTATATTGTAAGCACGATCAAGGGGAAGACACAGTCCCAGAACGCTTCATACAATCAGTTTGCTGTTTTGTACCGGACTAATGCACAATCCCGTCTTTTTGAAGAACGGTTCGTGACGGCAAACATTCCTTACAAAATCATCGGAGGCGTGAATTTTTATGCAAGGCGGGAAATCAAAGACCTTCTTGCCTATCTGAGGACTATCGAAAATGGAAGAGATGATTTGGCAGTGCGCCGTATCATCAACGTGCCCAAAAGAGGGATCGGACAGACATCCATCAACCGGGTGCAGGAATATGCGGCTGAAAAAGAAATCAGTTTTTACGAAGCGCTCCTGGCGGCAGATCTGATTCCTGGTATCGGGCGAAGCCTCCCGAAGCTGGAATCATTCGCCGCTTTGATCGAACACTTCCGGGCAGAGGCAGGAACGATGGATCTTTTGGAGCTTCTCAATGAGATCATCGATACGATCGAGTATGAAGACTATTTGCGGGATATCGATGGCGAAGACGCGGAGAGCCGGATCGAAAACGTGGACGAACTGCGAAATAAAATGGCCGCCTATATTGAAAGCTGTGAAGAGACAGACGAAAAGCCGACGCTTGGAGGCTTTCTGGAAGAAGTTGCTCTCGTGGCAGATATCGACAACCTGGATGAGACAAGCGATTATGTCGTGCTGATGACACTTCACAGCGCAAAGGGACTGGAGTTCCCATACGTCTTTCTGGCAGGTATGGAGGATGGGCTTTTCCCTAGCTATATGACGATCACAGCCGATAATCCGATGGAGCTGGAGGAAGAGCGCAGACTTTGCTACGTTGGAATCACGAGGGCTATGGATGACTTGACACTCACAAGTGCAAGACGCAGGATGGTTCACGGAACGACACAGTACAACAATCTGTCCCGATTCCTGAAAGAAATCCCGATCACGCTTTTAAACACCGGCACCGGACGTCTCGAAGAGAAGAAAAACATGGATATTCCGAAAAATGACGTCTACGCGAAGGCAAAAGAGGCATTTCGGACACAAGCGTTTGGAGGAGTCACAAAGCCGGTACAGCAGTTTAAAGTTGCAGGTCAAAAGGGTCCGGGCTATGACGTGGGAGACCGAGTGCGCCATATGAAATTCGGAGAAGGGCTTGTCACTTCCATTACAGAAGGCGGACGAGACTACGAAGTGACGGTTGATTTTGATCAGGTAGGCACGAAACGAATGTTTGCAGGATTTGCAAAACTTCAGAAAATAGAAGAATAAATCGCCGAAAACACATCAAATTTCACATAAAAAGATGGCAAAATGATTATGATAGTGGTATAATTATTGCAACAAAGTAAGCGTTAGATGGTAACACATCGGAAAGGAGAGGGAGCATGAGCGGAAAGTTTGAAGAGATTATGGCAGCTTCCAAATTAAGTGAGTTATTACAGAAAAAGGATGAAGATAAGACTAAAAAAGTGATCGTCTGGGTACTGGCTATCGTAGGAGCTGTTGCAGCCGTTGCAGCGATTGCTTACGCTGTGTATTCTTTCTTTACACCGGACTATCTGGAAGACTTTGAAGAAGATTTCGATGATGATTTTGACGATGACTTTTTCAACGAAGACGATGAAGTAGAATAAAGCGTTTCGACAATGATGAAAGAGAAATAGGGCAGGAGCAGATTTCCTGTCTTATTTTTTGTCCTGCGAAACAAATCCGCAAAAAGCCATAACAAATAGAAAAAACAGAGAAAAACAGGAGTGATAAATCAGAATGAAAAAAGGGAGCGTATATGAAGGACGCGTAAGCTGCGTAAAATTTCCCAACAAGGGAATCGTAAAAGTGGATGGAGAGGAGAAAGAAATCATTGTAAAAAATGCCATCCCGGGCCAAACAGTAAAAGTTTCCGTCAATAAAGTAAGAAAAGGAAAAGCAGAAGGGCGAATACTGGAAGTAGTGGAGCCGTCAGAAATGGAAATCCAGCCTCCATGTCCGCACTTTGGCGCCTGCGGCGGCTGCACCTATCAGAATCTTCCATATGAAGAACAACTAAAGCTGAAAGAAGCCCAGGTCAAAGAACTGCTTGACGGGGTAATCTCAAACTATATCTTTGATGGAATCAAAGAAAGTCCTGTAAAGGAATGTTATCGAAACAAGATGGAATTCTCCTTCGGAGATGAATATAAAGACGGACCTCTCTCCCTCGGTATGCACAAGAGAGGAAGCTTCCATGATATTGTGACCGTCTCCGACTGCCGGATCGTGGATGAAGATTACAGAAAAATACTGGAGTGCACCCGGAATTACTTTGCCGCCCAGTCTGTCCCATTCTATCATCGCATGCGCCACGAAGGATATCTCCGCCACCTGCTTGTGAGAAAAGCAGTAAAGACGCAGGAAATCCTCGTGGATCTCATAACGACGACCACTTACACAGGAGAAGACGCACTTCTGGAAGGATGGAAAGACGCGCTTCTTGCCCTGGAACTGGACGGAACATTCGCAGGCATCCTCCACACGAAGAATGACAGCCTGGCGGACGTCGTAAAAGATGAAGGGACAGAAATCTTATTCGGACAGGATTTCTTCTATGAAGAACTGCTGGGATTAAAATTCAAGATCACGCCATTTTCCTTCTTCCAGACAAACTCCCTTGGAGCTGAGGTGCTGTATCAAACTGCGCGCGACTATATCGGAGAGACGAAAGACAAAGTCATCTTTGACCTGTACAGCGGTACGGGAACCATTGCCCAGATCGTCGCACCTGTGGCAAAGAAAGTGGTAGGAGTGGAGATCGTGGAGGAAGCTGTGGAAGCTGCCCGTGAAAATGCCACGCTGAACAATCTGGAAAACTGCAGCTTCTGGGCTGGGGATGTCCTGAAAGTCATCGACGATCTCCAGGAAGTGCCGGACCTCATCATCCTGGATCCTCCGCGCGATGGAGTCCATCCAAAAGCGTTGGAAAAAATCATTGATTTTGGTGTGGACACGATGGTCTATATCTCATGCAAGCCGACCAGCCTGGCAAGAGACTTGGAAATGCTCACAGGAAGAGGGTATAAAGTAGAAAGAGTAAGCTGCGTGGATTTATTTCCAGGGACATATCATGTGGAGACTTGTGTGTTGCTACAAAGACGAACTATGTAGAAATCCTTAATTT
>NZ_JBKSWG010000045.1:0-10656 GCF_047234585.1 Sellimonas sp.
ATTTGAACCCTCGCGCCGGTTGCCCGACCTACACCCTTAGCAGGGGCGCCTCTTCAGCCTCTTGAGTATTTCTCCAAAACACTGAATTTCGTGTCTTTATTTTGTTTGTGCGTTCGTAACGCATTAGTAATTATACTAAAATGATATTTCATTGTCAAGCACTATTTTCAGTGTTTTTTATTTTCTTTTTTTTACCTCTCAAATCTGTGTATATTCACGGATTACTTCTTCGATTCTTCGTTTTACTTCCTGAGCGATTTCTGTTGTCTTCATATCCTTATATTCTTCATAAAGCATTGGTTTCAAGAAGTGTACCTGCACGGTGACAGGGCTGATTGTGTTCGTATCAAATGGCTTGAAGGCATCAATGAGTGCAACTGGGACGATCGGACATTTCGCTTTGGTAGCTGCTTTGAAGCTTCCTCCTTTGAATTCGCCTGGCTGATTTCCCTGTTTCGATCTTGTTCCTTCTGCAAAGATCAGATAGTTTCTGCCTTTTTTTACTTCTTTTGTCACATTCACAATGATTTCCATAGCCTGCCGTACATCTTCCCTGTCGATCATATATGCTTTCATACATGCGAACACCTGTTTTAAAAACGGAATATTGGCAATTTCTTTTTTGGCCACGACTGAAAACGGAGTCGGACAGGCTTCTATGATCGCCAGTACATCGTAGAGTCCCTGGTGATTTGGAAAAAACATAAATCCATTCTGCTCTGGTATGTTCTCTTGTCCATATACGTCTATATGGACATTGCCCCCTTTGTTGGCTTTCCCGTCTATATATTTCAGAAGGCTGTAACGCTGCTCTTCTGTATATTTTTCTACATGGCTCGCATAATAGCACAGTTTGAACCATCCGTATGGGACAAAGAGGAGATTTCTCAAGACCATCATTATAATTCGTTTCATACTTTGCTCCTTTGTATGTCTTATACTTGTGATACCATTTTTTCTAACAAAGAGTGGTATCCTCTGTCCGATAAGCCTGGATTGCCGTTTCGTAGAGATTGTTTCCTTCGGAATCAACCACAACTATGACCGGAAAATTTTCCACTTCAAGCCTGCGGATTGCCTCTGTTCCAAGATCGTCGTAGGCGATCACTTCAGATGATTTGATGCATTTTGACAAAAGTGCTCCGGCTCCTCCCACGGCTGCTAAATAAACGGCATCATTCCTTACAATAGCATCTATCACAGCTTTGCTTCGTTTTCCTTTTCCGATCATACCGCCCAGACCAAGATCCAAAAGCTCTGGTGCATATTTGTCCATCCTGCTTGCCGTTGTAGGTCCCGCCGAACCGATCGGACGACCTTCCCGCGCAGGAGATGGCCCCATATAATATATCATCTGGCCTTTCAGATCAAGCGGAAGTTCCATTCCTTTTTCCAATGTCTCTTTCATTCTTTTATGTGCAGCGTCCCTGGCCGTATAGATTGTTCCTGTGATATAAACATAGTCTCCGGCTTTCAGTGTCCTTGCCGTCTCTTTGCTGATTGGGGCAGTGATTTGTTTTTCCATACTTCTTATCCTTTCTTCTCCTGTATGTTCCTAATTCATTTAGCTGGTTTTAAATTTCTCGTACCGCATGGCGGTTTACATGACAGCAGATATTGACTGCCACCGGCAGCCCTGCAATATGAGTAGGATAAGTATTGATATTTACAGCAAAGGCTGTCGTAGTTCCTCCAAGTCCCCCCGGTCCGATCCCAAGCTGATTAATTTTTGTAAGAAGCTCTTCTTCCAGCTCTTTGACGTACGGGATATCCGAATGTCTGCCAACTTCTCTTGTCAGAGCTTTTTTGGCCATGAGGGCACATTTTTCAAAGGTTCCTCCGATACCAACGCCGACTACCATCGGAGGACATGCATTTGGCCCGGCATCACGCACTGCCGTAAGGACTGCCTCTTTAACTCCTTCTATGCCGTCTGCCGGTTTCAGCATGAATACGCGGCTCATATTTTCACTTCCGAAACCTTTCGGGGCCACTGTGATGCGGATCCTGTCTCCTGCTACAATTTCATAGTGAATGACTGCCGGTGTATTATCTTTTGTATTTTCTCTTTCTATAGGGTCTCTTACGACAGATTTTCTCAGATATCCTTCCTTATATCCCTGACGTACTCCTTCATTGACAGCATCTTCCAGCGGTCCTCCTTCCAGATGGACATCCTGACCGATTTCCAAAAAGATCACTGCCATCCCTGTGTCCTGGCAGATCGGTATCATATCTTCAGATGCTATCTTCAGATTTTCCTGAAGCTGGCAGAGAATCTGTTTCCCAAGAGGGGATTTTTCTTGTTTTTCCGATTCAGAAAGCGCATTCTTCATATCTTCTGAAAGATAATGGTTCGCTTCGATACACATTTCTTTTATCTGTTCTGTGATTTCACTGACATTTACTGTACGCATGTGCATTCTCCTTCATGATTTGCCTTGTTTTCTTCATTTACTATAACACCTGGAAAAATGAATGACAAGCCATAGCAAAAGAGGGATTGCGATTTCAAATACTGTGGATTATAATTTTTGTAACAGTTTGAGGGAAGAGAGGGATAGAAATGACGACTGATATCAGTATGGAACATCTGAAAGCGGACGCTGTCGATATATTTCACAAGGGATTTGCCTGTTCGGAATCTGTGATCTACGCCATCCGAAAGAATTTTGATCTGGATCTTTCCGATGATGCCATCGCTATGAGCAGCGGATTTCCATGGGGACTTGGCGGAGGAGGATGCATCTGCGGTGCGCTGGCAGGAGGCGCCATGTGTATCGGCTACTTTTTCGGACGCCGCACACCGGGAGATCCGAGTATCCAGACATGTTTTACTCTTACAAAAGAACTGCATGATTTTTTCTGTGAGTCTTATACCTCTCCTTGCTGCCGTATCCAGATACGCGGATATGAAAAGGATGCTCCGGAACGAAAGGCAAAATGTACCGATATCGTTTCCGGCACTGTGGAAAAGACTGCGGAAATCATTTTGCGTGAACTTCGAAAGTAACAAAAAAAAACAGACAGTGGACGTCTGATATGATGCCACTGTCTATTTTTTTAGTCTTTTTTCAATTCTTCGATAATATTCTGTTTTTTGATTTTACTCATCGAGTACAGCATTGTGGCGAATACCACTGCAAATACCCATAGTACTGCAACACAAAGTCCTCCCCATGGATGCTGGAAAGCAACATCGGCTCCGGTCATAACGACATAATTCATCGCAAAACTGATTGCTACCGAAAGGATGACTCCATAGAAAATGGATCGTATTCCGTATATTAGGCATTCATAGTTCATCATCCTACGCATGCTTTTTTCTCCCATTCCCATAGATTTCAGCATGGCAAATTCTCTTTTACGGATCATGATATTTGTTGAAATCGTATTGAACACATTTGCCGCCGCAATCAAAGAAATCAAAATGATAAATCCATAAGACAAAACTCTTATCGCAATCATAATTCCTCTGTCCTGCTCATACTGTTGTGCCAGATTCATCAGCCTTTCTGCCACCATTCCATTTTGATCCCCATTTTCCAGTTTTTCACAAAGATCTTCGTAAGTTTTCTGATACTCTGAAGATTTGATCATGCATGAATACGTAAGATCGGCATCAATGCTGGAAATAATGGTATCCTTCTGACTTTCGGGTATGAGGAGAAGTATAAATGGATTGTACCAGTCGTTGAAGTATTCCGGAAGCTTCTGTACTTTGTGTGCGAGAACAATCTCCTTTTTGGAATCCTGGATTTGTTCTGCCGTTGCCATATCATCATTTTCAAATAGTTTACCAAAGGACATCAAAAGGTCTGCCTTGATCGGATCATCTTTTTTGCCATTAATCATTTCTGTCTTTACATATCTGCTTTCCTTGTTGTCATAATGGCGGTAAAAATCATAGTACAGAACTTTGTTGTTTTCTTTCTGCATATACGTCTTGGCATCTATTCCTTCATCCTTTGCCAGTTTCTCAAATTCTTCATCCGGAAGAATCAATCCTGTGATACTTGTGCACGATTTTTCTTTTTCTCCCTCAGCCTCTTCTTCCTCAGTTCCGAAATAATATTCCGAAAGGGAAGGTATGTTTCCCAATATCTCTTCCGCTTTTGAGGAGACATCCTGTGGATCCAGGGCAATTGTTGCAGAAAATTCTCCATAGGAGACAACATCCGTCACTTTTTCTCCGGATTCCAGAAGTTTTTGGATTTCTTTGCGTCCTTCTTCGCCGGTCTCTTCCTCTATAATCTGATATTGAAACTCATATTCCGGTGCCTCCAGCATAAAAGCACCTGTCTTGGAGAGATATTTTGAAAACAAAGTAGCGGATGTGAACAGCACGATGCTGACCGTAAGAGAAAATACGGTTGCGCGATATTTCTTTCTGTCTCTCCTGTAATTTTTATCTGCCAGCATCCCTTCCAATCCAAAAATCTTACGGATGAATTTGGGACTTTTTACTTCTTTTGATTTTACTTTGATATCTTTGTTGGCGCGGATCGCTTCGATAGGTGTAATCCTCTTTACCCGTGCGGCCGGAATCCAGACAGAAACTGCGATAATGACAGCTGCCACCGATGCTGCCAGAAAAATAGCACCAGGTGAAGTTGCCAGACGAATACCTCCCGCCGCCGCGCCTCGAATCCATTTAGCCAGAGATTCTCCGATAAAGAACAGAGTAATTCCTATTCCTGCAAGACCACTTAAAATTCCGATCGGAATTCCGATGATCCCGACCCAGAATGCTTCATACCACATTGATCTGCGAAGCTGCTTTCTCGTCGCACCGATCGACGAAAGCAGACCAAACTGCGTCGTCCTTTCCCGAAGGGAGATAGAAAATGCGTTATAAATCAGGGAAACAGCGCCTACTCCTATAATGATGATCAAAATCGTGAGAAGCCCGTTTATCATTCCCATGGCAGTAGCATTTCCGGACACTCCAAGCCATTTCAGCATTCCGGTGTTTGCGATCAAAGCCGCAGACCCTCCCTCATACTTTTGTATGAAGTTAAATGTCTCTTTTGGATTTTTAAGGCATAAATACGCATTTGATACTGTCTTTTGACTTCCCCCTTTGCCGATAAATGCATCGGTTCCGGCGCCATTTAGCTGCGTATCGCCCCAGTGTTCCAATATCCCCACAACCTTGTAGGTATGAGTGTATCTGGGCTGGAAAGACTCCAGCAGATAAAAATCTCCGTTTTCATCATACCCGTATTCCAGCTGTGCATTAAAAAGAAGTCGTTCTCCTTCAATCATACGGTCGCCGATGTCAAGTGTGATCTGGTCTCCTATCTTAGCCTGTTCATCTCCATTTATCGGGATGGTATCATAGAGGATGATCTCATTTTCATTCTCAGGAAGTCTTCCTTCTTTTAGTTTCATAGACATCATATCTGCCGTCTGTTCGTCTATGGACTGGATATAAAGGTATTGGTTGAAGACATTATCCTTCTGGGAATCCAGTTTGGCATATCCTGCCTCATCCATTACATTCAATTCTTTGACTTCTTTATCTTGTTTCATATCACGGAGTTCTTCCTGTGATATTCCCTTAGCGGCCACATGCCAGTTTCCATCTGTTTGTACAGAATAGTCGTACATAAACTTCTGTATGCTTGTTCCAAGAGTCACAACTGCCGTAACCATGGCGGTTGCAAGAATGACCCCTATGATCGTAACGATCGTGCGCGACTTGTTCATCAGCATTGTCTTTTTGGTAATCTGTCCGAAAATATTCATTACCGAACCACCTCATCTCTGACAATCTTTCCATCCTCCAAAGTAAGGATACGGTCTGCCTGGAGTGCAATGTTTTCATCGTGGGTAATTACGATCATTGTCTGATCATACACTCGGTTGGAATGCCTGAGCAGATTCATGATTTCTTTACTGTTTGCAGAATCCAGATTTCCCGTCGGCTCATCTGCCAAAAGGATGGAAGGAGCGTTAAAAAGAGCTCTTCCGATGGAAACTCTCTGCTGCTGACCTCCGGACAGCTCATTTGGCAGGTGATGGATACGGTCTTTGAGATTCAGCATCTCTATCAGTTCCTTCAGCCTATCTTTATTGATTTTTCTCCCGTCCATCAGAACCGGAAGCGTAATATTCTCTTCCACGTTCAAAACCGGAATCAGATTGTAAAACTGATAGATCAGCCCTACCTGCCTTCTTCTGAACACAGCTAACGCCTCTTCTTTCTGGGCATATACATCCTTTCCGTCCACATACACCTTTCCAGAAGTCGGGCGGTCCACCCCGCCGATCAGGTGAAGAAGTGTGGACTTTCCGGAGCCGGATGAACCTATGACGGAGACAAATTCACCTTTCTTTACAGAAAACGAGACCCCATTCAGCGCATGCACCTGATTTTCCCCTTTGCCATATATCTTTGACAGATTTTCTACTCTCAAAATCTCCATTCTTTTTTCCTCCTGACTGATTATGGTTCCAAGTATATCAGGGACACATGACACTGCGATGACTTTTAAATAACAATTTTGTCACATTTCATCCCGCTTATAAAACCGGATTCGGAACCTGGCCCCTCCCTCTTTTCTGTTTTCCGCTGTGATCACGGCGTCTTCCCCCGAAAGAATGCTCCGGGCAAGGGCAAGACCAATGCCAAAATTGACATTGTCTGATTGTCTGCCTCTGTAAAAACGTTCAAAAATATGTGGCAGATCTTCCTTGGCGATTCCATCACCGGAGTCCGAGACTGCAATTTCCGTAAAAAGCGGATTTTCTCTCCATTCGATCTGAATCATCCCTCCACTCGGTGTGTGTTCCATGCAGTTCTTCAGTACATTTCCAAGGGCTTCCATTGTCCACGCCTCATCTCCCTGAAATGTTACATCTCCTTCTCCTTTAAGGAGAAGCGTCTGTCCTTTTAATTCCATCGGTATTTCCAAAGGGCGCACTGCCTCTTTCACAAAGTCTTTTGCCAAAATCCGTTTTTTCTCAAGCCGTACTGTTCCGGCATCCAGTTTGGACATTTTAAGAAGTGCTGTGATCAGCCACTCCATACGCCCAAGCATCCGCTCCATGTCCCGGCAGCTTTTCTTTCGCTGTATTTCGCTCATATCGGTCTGTTTCATCCGCTCCAGCATGATATTCAAAGATGTGAGTGGTGTCCGGATCTGATGTGAAATATCTGCAAGCGCATCTGCCAGGAAGCCTTTTTCTTGCTTTACCTTCTCATTCTGCTCCCGGAGCCGAACTGTCATCTTGTAGATCTCGTCTTTTAAAATTTCCAAGTCTCCTTCCCGGAATTCACCAAGTTCCAGATGTTCCTCCCCATGCAGAATCCGATCGATCTGCTGTGTAAGACTTTCGATATCTTTGTACCGCCGTCTCATGTAAAGCAAAAAGAAGAGAAGGAGCAATGCCCCTTCCACACAGATCCACCCAGACGCATGTCCTTCTGTAAAAGACACTCCGACCAACGTCAGACATGTGATTCCCAAAAATCCGACACATGCCTTTCTGATCTCTTTATTTCTAAAAAGTTTCATTGTTTATCCCTCCAGCTTATATCCAAGTCCTCGCACCGTCTTGATGATCTTCGGATCCTGAGGACAATCCTCTATCTTTTCCCTTAGACGCTTGATGTACACGGTCAGCGTATTGTCATTGACATACTCTCCGGCCACATCCCAGATTTCCTCCAGCAGCATCGTCCTTGTTAGCACCATCCCGCGGTGTGAAAAGAAGACAAGGAGCAGACGGTATTCCAGCGCAGACAGAAATATTTCCTTTCCATTTCGCGTCACACTTCCTTTTTCCGTGTCAATCCGTATATCCCCGGCAGAAAGCACATTCTTACTTTTTCCGCTTCTTCGCAAAACAGTCCGCATCCTGGATACAAGCTCTCTCGGCCGAAATGGTTTGCTGATATAGTCGTCCGCTCCCATGTCAAGCCCGGTAACAACGGAAAATTCATCATCCAGCGCTGTCAGAAAAATGATCGGAATCTGATATTTTGCCTTTACTTCCGTGCATACACTGTACCCATTTCCCTGAGCCAACGTCACATCGAGAAGGATCAGATCAAATTCCTGGCCTTCCAGGATCGCCATCGCTTTTCTCTGTCCATCCGCAGAGACAACACGAAATCCTTCACTTTTCAGATATTCTGTCAGATTTTCTACGATCAGCCTGTCATCCTCCACAAGCAAAATCTTTGTCTCATTCATCGCTGTTTTCCTCCCTTTCCCACGATTGTATCACGCTCCTGTCTTTCCAGCCAGTATTTTGCAAAAATGCACAGAAAAATACGCTGATCTTTTTTCGATCAGCGCTTTTTCTGAAGTCCCTTTAAAAGAACGAAAATCCATGGGGCGATAAACGGTATGATTTTCTGCAGCAGAAGCGTTATCGCAAGTGGCATTGGTATCAGGGCCAGCGGATAATAAACCCCATTTACTATCTCCCGAAATGCCACTGCTCTGCTCAATGTTTCCATACTGTACTCTCCAATATGCTGTCCCAGGTAAAACCAGACGACAGCAACGAGATCCATAAGGATCGCCGCTATTACAAGACCTTGCAGCGAACATTTAGGATACCAAAACTTCAAAAAGAGTACGATTCCAACAACGATGATGATCACATGTGCGATATCGACATAAATCTGAAGTCCGCTGCTGTATGGAATCCATGTCAGCACAAGAATCTTATGCTGTCTGGCAAGGAATCCTATCACAAACACAAGGATCGGAATTGACAAAGCATCCAGTATGATTCTTTGTTTTTTCATAACGATTCCCCCTCTTTAACTACTACTTTATACCCATTTTTGTACTGCCGGATAAAAGTTGCCATCAAATAAATCGCAGTACATCCAGTATGCTATTGATGTATTTTTCCACTGATCTGGAGTGGCATCTCCTTCATAAAAAGTTTTTTTGTAGCTACTCGAACTTTTGGTTGTTACATATAATTTAGTCCCTTTATACACTTTAGTATATCTACTTCCACTTTTTCCTCTATTATCATAATAAGTTGCTTGTGCTGCTACTGGAGTTGTAAATGTCTTCTCAATTGTGTCCCCCACTATGCCACCTGCTATGGAACTGGCAATTCCTATTACAATTTGAGTTGCTAAACTTACTCCTCCTGTTACAATTGTTCCTAACACTGATGCAAATAGCCCTGCGACAGCCGCTATAGTTTGTCCTTTTTTTGCATTTATAGTATACGAAACATTATCAGTTCCCGTTTGTCTATACTGATAGACAATTTTATTATTATCTCTGTAATAAATAGTTCCTTTATTTTTCCAAGCAGTAGCTGCATATGGAATTGGAGCAGATACAGCTTCTTCTTTTACCGTAATATAATCTGAAACACGATACGTTTCTTTACTTACAACATTCCCCTCTTCATCGTATCTTATATGTTCCATCAATTCTTGCCCATATGCTCCTCTTGCTTCTGCTACAACCTGGCCTTTCTCATCCTTTACTTTAATTGAAAATTTACCATTACCTTCTTCTTGTGTCTCTATTCTATTTATAATTTCTTCCGAAGAAATGTTTCCACTTTTCGCTTGTGCATGTAATGTGGGAACCCATAAAGTTACAAATAATACAACTGCTAACACATATGATATAAGCATTCTACACTTTTTCTTCATTTTTTCCACTCCTTTTTTATTTTTCTTTAATATCTATTTCTTATTTCATATTTTCATTTCAATCTCCTCCTTTTTAAATAAATTTCCGACTTTTTGTTATTTATATTATAGCATACTATATATTATTTTCAATATATTTATGTATGTTAGGTATTGATTTGTATAATATTTTGATATAATATTTTTTTATAGGAGGTCAATATGAATATAAAAGATAACTTTAAAAAAGGATCTGTCGAAATGTTGGTACTTAAACTTTTAGCTGAGGATGATTTATATGGTTATCAGATGACCCAAATGATAATTGAACGAGGAGGGGGATATATCAAAATTCCAGAAGGATCTTTATACCCTACACTTTATAAGTTAGAAGATAAGGGTTATATTTCTTCATACGAAAAATTAGTTGGAAAAAGAATGAGGCGCATTTATTATCATCTGGAAGAAAACGGGCGTGCCTATCTTGAAAAACTAATACAAGAATATCATGCAGTAAACCAATGTATTATAAAAATTTTAAATTATAATCAGAAATGAGGATATATATGGGTACTATTGTAAAAGATTATGTTTTATCTGTAAAAAAACAAATTAATTTTTCTGACAAGTCTACTAAATCATTTTTAAATATTTTAGAAAATAATGTGGCTAATTTTGTTCAAGAACATCCTTTATCAACATATGAACAAATCGAGGAAATTTTTGGTTCTCCCTCTGAAGTTGCTGAATCATATTTATCTACTCTTGATACTAATAACATCAAAAGCAAACTAAAATTAAAAAAGAAAATCCTAACATATCTTGTAATTATTTTTTCTTTACTTGCATTATTTGTGTGTGGAGTATATTTTTGGCACTGTTATAACATTAGCAAAGAAATACCTGCATATAGTGTTGAAGAAATTGAAGAAATTGAAAGGAGTGAATAACTTATGAAACCTATATTCAACTTTTTATTAACTAAAACTTCCCACACCAATACGGTGTGTTGAACCTTGAAAATTCAATAT
>NZ_JBKSWG010000046.1:0-10508 GCF_047234585.1 Sellimonas sp.
TGCTCCAGGGTGCTGACAACATGCCGGGCAAGTGGCAGCTGCTTATCTTCCTTGGTCAGCAGACCATCCTGAACATGCAGAAAACCGGAACTGCTGGATCGGAGCGGAGCTGTTGTCAATAGGACCGTGGAATACCGGAGCAGGCGGCACAGCCGTCTGTGAGGATATGCCGCGAAAATCTATTGACATAAGGCTCACGGAGCATCCTCTCCAGCAGAAAAGGGGCAATTGCGCCCTTTTCCTGCCTTTCGGCGAGGACGGATTCGGGCAGAGCCCGATATTGGGTCAAGGGACTGGTCCCTTGCGGCTTCTTAGGGCAGCGCCCTAAGCCCTCGGAGAGCTTTTCGACATCGATATCTGCAATTTTCAAGGTTCTTTTGAGCCTATTTTTTTCGACTCAGTTTTTCATAGATTACTTGACACTACCCCACAAGCCGTTCGCCATCCAGCTGTCTGTCGGAATAATCCAGAACAGTTCCTTCTGCTTTCAGAGCTGCAAATATAGGCATCTGCTGTCCTCCTCCGGATGCAAGCCCCAATATCTTTGCCCCTTCCATCTTCGGAAACCATTCTTTTGGCACAGGCTTTGTTGGGGTAAGCACCACCTCCCATTCGCCTGTGCGTGCCTTCTCATAAATTTCATGGGAAATAGGTCTTCCCCACTCCCATCCTTCCTCTACCCATTCATCGATGGTCTCTGCATTGATTTCTGTATATGATTTCATGTTCTCTCCTTTTTCTTGCCCATCTTTGGCAACTCTGTCATTGCCAAAAATCTTTTCCACCATTGTAATGCGCAGTCATTTGGAAGTCAATGGTGTACAAAACGGCTATCCTTTTTGGATTTCTCCCAGTCTTCCTTCCATAAGGAGACGCATCGCATACGCGGCCCCATCCTGTGCGTTGGACAGTGTCACATACCCGGCTGCCTCACGGATGACCGGTTCTGCATTGCCCATGGCCACGACAGCTCCAAATCCTTGCCGAAACATCGACAGATCATTCATACTGTCGCCAAGCACCATAACTTCATCCTTTTTGTAACCAAGGGAGGTAATATACTGCTCGATCGCCTTGCCCTTCTGTGCATCCTTATGGGTCAGTTCCACATTATTGAAAAAGGAGGATGCGATGGCAAGCTTAGGAAAGCGCTCCATCTCTTTCCATATTGCTTCTGCCTCCGTTTTTCCCTTTGCCGTGATAAAGATCTTGTACACAGGGATCTCCTTTTCCAAAACTTCCTCTACATTTCTGAGGCACCGTATCCTCTTTAAGATCTGCTGAAACAGTTCCATATTCCGGATCTCCTCGTCCGATCCGTCTCCCAAAAAGAGCCTTGATTCTTCCAGGATCTGCTGCTCGGCAGTCTTCGGATCTCCGATGAGATAGTCGATCCCTCCGGCACAAAAGCGGACGGATCCTCCCGCCGCCACCGCACAATCATAGATTTCCCGGAACCATTTTCTATCCATCTCGATCGTCTGAAGGATCCTGCCTTCGGTATCCCGTATTTCAGCACCGCTTCCTGTGATAAAATCACATTTCAGGTTCCACTTCTCCAGAACTCCTACCGCTGAAGGATAATCCCTCCCTGTTGCGATCAGAAATCGGTACCCTGCCTTCTGTGCATCTAAAATCGTCCTGTATGTGACATCCGAAAGCGTGTGCTCCGGATTTAACAATGTTCCATCCATATCTGCTGCAATTACTTTTATCATTCTTTTTTCTCCATCTGTAAGTTTTTTTAATTTTAACACAACTTTCTTTTTTTCTACAACAAAAAGCAGGCTGTTCATCCTCATCACGGATTCTCACAGCCTGCTTTTTGTTTTCTTCTCAATTATTTTCTGCTTCATTATTATTAGAAAAGGTCTCTTGTGTAAAGCTCCATACATGTTTCGAAAGATTCTTTTAAAAATACACTCAGCTTCCTAAACATACCCGTGCCTCCTTCCTCTTTTTGATTGCATTATAGCTCCGCTTCGGCTATAATTCTTGTCAAATACGAGAAAAAACTGGCCAAATCTTGCAGGAGGTTTCTATGCATCCATATTATGAAACAAAAGAGAACAATCTGGAAATCTATGAAAAACGGTCGGTCCATGTACCTCCGCATCTTCACAAATCGCTGGAATGTATTTATGTGACAAAGGGAACTCTCGAACTTGGAATTGGAGAGGATCTTTTCCATATGGAAGAACATGATTTTGGCATTGTCTTTCCAAATCTGGTGCATCACTATCAGGTATTTGCCTCTTCGGAATGCCGTGCCATTTATTTACTGGCTTTGCCGCAGCTTACCGGTATCTTCTCCGACACCCTGAGGGATTTCTGCCCTGAAATTCCTATTATCCCATCTCAGTCAGTTCATCCGGATATCATCTACTCTCTCCATGCCCTGCTGTCCTCCTCGAAAGATGCACACACAGGGATCCTTTCAAAAGCTTATACACAGATCGTACTGGCGCGTGCTCTTCCATGCCTTAAGATGATCTCCAGAAGCAAACTTGACCGCCATGATATTGTCTACAACGTGGTTGCCTATATGGCCGAGCACTTTACGGAAGAAGTGACTCTTCCAAAAATGGCGGCCGATCTTGGCTTGAACCAGTATGCGCTCTCACGTGTATTCTCCTCTACGTTCCACACAAATTTTAATCAGTATCTGAATGAGCTGCGTCTTGATTATGCGGTTGGCTTTCTTGAAAACACTTCGGAGTCCATCACGGATATCTGCCTGAATGCCGGATTTACAAGCCTGCGCACTTTCAACCGTGTATTCAAAGATCGCTTTCGTCTCTCTCCGCGGGAATACAGAAAGCAGTTCCGTCCTCTATGCGATTGCTGTATGTTTCCATTTTCCGCTGGCATACCGCACAAGGAAACAGACACTGCGGACAATCCAGTCGACGATCATGGCTGCCCACACTCCAAAGAGTCCCATTCCCATATATTTTCCCAGGATATAGCTGAAAATGATGCGGAAAATCCACATAGAAGCAACTGAAATGACCATACACATCCTGGCATCGCCTGCCGCCCGAAAGGTGGCCGGCGTTGTAAACGCAAGCGGCCAGATGATGATACAGCACACCCCATAAAAAATCGTGATCTCTGTTGTCGTCTCAGCTGTAAGATCGGATAAATGATAGGCTTTCAATATGATCGGAAGGAGGACAACAATCACAAAATTCGTGACAAACATACAGATATAGGTAATTCCCATCAGTTTCTTTGTGTAATAGACAGCCTGTTCATAGTCGCCTGCTCCTACGCAGCGGGCAATGACAGTCGTCACGCCAAGGGCAATGGCCATCCCTGGAAGTACCTGGAAAGAGGCAAGCGTGTTGGCAACCGCATTGGCCGCTATGGCATATGTTCCAAATGTGGACACAAGACTTAAAACGATGATTTTCCCAAGCTGGAACATGCTGTTCTCCAACCCATTGGGAATTCCTACTTTCAAGATATTTTTGATCATCTTCCAGTCCGCCCTGTACTTCCATGTCCGTTCAATGTGAACCGCCCTGTCCGGCCTGCAAAGAAGAATCAGAATCAAAATCCCTGCCGTAATCCTGGATACAAGCGTCGGGATGGCCACTCCTTCTGTCCCTCTGTGGAATCCATAGATCAGGATAGCATTTCCCGTCACATTGATGACGTTCATCACGATAGACACACGCATGGATATTTCCGAATTTCCCATTGTACGGAAGATCGCCGCACCCCCATTGTAAAGAGCAATAAACGGAATAGATGCCGCCACGATCATCAGATAAATGTCTGCGTGTCTCATGACATCCGCCTCGATCTGTCCGAACACTCCCCGAAGGATCCACCCTTTGCAAAGATAAATCACAACTGTGATCACTACGGCACAAATCGTGACAAACCATACGAGCTGAGTTGCCGCCTCACTCGCCTTTTCTTTCTTTTTCTGACCAAGGTACTGCCCCGCCACGACTGCGCCCCCGGTAGCCAGAGCGGCAAACACGTTAATCAAAAGAACCATGATATTGTCCACAAGCGAAACGCCGGAAACAGCCGCTTCCCCTACACTTGCAACCATGATGCTGTCCGCCATCCCTACGAGCACCGCCAGAAACTGTTCTATAACCAGCGGAACGAGAAGGGCTGTCAGATCACGGTTGGTAAAAAGATAGCCGCTTCGGTCTTTCTTTTTTTTCATACTCTCATCTCCCTTTTCTTTCTATGATTCCAAAAGCATCTCTCCATATACTTTCGGACACAAAGCTGGGATCCGCCACGTCTGTGTCGGATCCCGATCTGTTCTTCCTGGTTTTACAACATCTGCTCTTTTTTCGCCAGAATTGCTTCCACCGCTGCACATGCCGGACAGTCACAATATTTTGCTCCTGCTGCCTTGATCTCTCTTGCATGAGCGGCTACATTTTTCGCTGCTTCCTCGCCGCCGAATACCTGGATACCGGCCTCTGATTCAGCAAAAGCTGCCAGTCCATCCACTGTCACGATATCCTGTTCCAGCTCAGCAATATACTTCTTCGTCTGTTCCTCTTCCCGGTCTGTACCGGCTGCGTCCAGCCATGCCTGGGCAGCTTCTCTTGCTTCCCTGCTGCAGGACGGAGCGTCCATCAGTTCTCTTGATTTTTGCGCAACATAATCGCGTAATTCCTGATTCATCGTAAAACCCCTTTCCATTTTGTAACTAACCCTATCTTAGCACAGTCTGAGAAATTTTACGATATATTCCGGAAAATTTTACAGGACACCCAGACGCATCTGCCCTGTCCTGGAAGCCCTCAGTTCCCTCTCTTTTTCTTGAAGGTAGATCCTGGTGGTAAATACCATCTCCCCTCCATTGATAAAAATTTCCATGATAGAACTATCGATCAGAATTTCCACCTCTTTTACGGATCCTGCAAGGATTCCTGTCCGCTTTTCTCTTCCTCCCCCGCAGGCAGACGCTCCTCCGGTCTTCGTCAAAAAAGAAAGCTCCGCCCGGTTTTCTTTTACCGAGAACACCGCCTCATTATCCGGTTGGCCTGCAAAGAGCATCCACCCATCCGGGCTGATTTTGTCTACTGTAAGCCGGACTGTCTTTTTCCCCAGAAAAATCTTTCCCCATTCCAGTTTTCCACTTTCCACGGAAGACTTTCCACTTCGTGTACCGGTTCCTGAAGTATCTTTCCATTTTGAAGAGTCAGCTCTCTTGGAATAGTAAGACAATGCTGCCATCCATTTTCCACCGACAAATTCCGATGCTCTTCCCCTGTATCCGGAACTCCTGCCCATCCGATAAGGATCCGTCTGCCCTTATCATCTTCAAAGGTCTGAGGCGCATAAAAATCAAATCCCATATCCCACTCGATAAAATCCTCCTGGATCGTTTTCATCTGGGACAGTGGGACATATCCGGACTGATACCGGTTTTGGAATCGCCCTTCTTTTGCCGGAAGTCCCTGCGGACAAAAGGATAAGATTTCTGTATTTTTCTTTTCACGGACATCTTCCATGACGAACAAATCCGGACATTCCCACATATAGCCAAAATAATTTTCCGGCAGGATTTCCTGATCCAGCTTCCAGCGCTTTTTATCTTCTGATACGTACAGAAGCGCACATCCCTTATCCTGTCTTCCCCCGTCCTGCCTGTACGCTCTGGCACGGGCGCCTAATATCATCCGGTACTTTCCATCCTCTTTCCACACTTTCGGATCCCGAATATGTTCTGTCATATGTTTTGGATAGTCTTCCGGTCCTAGGAGTTTCTGTTTCTCGGACATCTGCTGTCCGTCCTTCGTCGTTGCCATCATCTGGCTCGATATCCGTCCGGCATCGATATAGTCATAATCCCCCGGAAGCTTGACATTACCAGTGTAAAAAAGCGTCAGTTCCTCCCCTTCCACAAGTCCGGATCCCGAATATACTCCGCTTCTGTCTTCCGGTATGTCCGGCGCCATGACCGGATCGTGGTATTCCCAGTGGAGCAGGTCTGTGCTTGTACAGTGCCCCCAAAATCCGTCCCCACCGTTTACACTGAACGGAGCGTACTGAAAGTATGTCTGATATATTCCTTTAAACTGACAAAGACCGTTCGGATCGTTAAGCCATCCTACCGGAGGCATGATATGATAGTTTGTCCGGAAAGGACAGTGTTTCACTGTCCCTCCCTTCTTTTTCTCTTCTTCTCTGACTTTCTGAACCCAGTTTTTCATTGTACTCCCTTTTTACCTCACAATCTCCGCAATCTTGTCTCCTACTGACACACGGCCTTCTTTCGTCCGTTGTATATGAACCCCTTCCGGAAGTTCTGTAAATACCATGCAGACAGTCGTATCGTATCCTTCAGCTGCAATCTTCTCTTTATCAAACTCCAGGATACAGTCTCCTGCTTTCAACTCCTGTCCTTCTTTTGCACACAAATCAAAATACTTTCCTGCCAGATTGACTGTATCGATTCCGACGTGAATCAAAATTCCATTGCCAGCCTTTGTGCGAAGTCCTACCGCATGTTTCGTATCTGTGACCATCTCCACGGTACAGTCCGCCGGTGCAAAGACCTTTCCCTCCTCTGGGAGGATTGCCACACCGTCTCCAAGTACCTTCTGGGCAAAGGTCGGATCGTTTACTTCCTCGATTCCCATGCATTCTCCGGACACAAAGGCGTCTATCTCTTCCGGAAGGTTTCCCTGATGCGATATCTCTTCTGTCGATTTCTCCGGGATGGACGTCACAGTCTCTTTCTTTCTGTCAAATGCCGCTCCCAGAAGAAATGCAAAGAGAAATCCTGCTCCCAGTGCCGCCGTATGTGCGATGATGTAACTTACATACCCATTGTCTGCCGGGTCTGCCAGTGCGATCCCTGGCACAACCGTCGTACCAAATCCAAGGGCTGCCAGATTCGTCACATATACGATGACGCCACCGATTGCGCCGCCGATACATCCCCCAATAAGTGGATAACGGTACCGAAGGTTCACACCAAACAGTGCTGGTTCTGTGATTCCAAAGAGAACGGATACAAAACTTGGAATGCAAAGTTCTCTTGCCTTTGCTTCTTTTCTGTTTCTTGCAAGATATCCTAACACCGCCCCGCCCTGGGCAATGATAGCCACGGACATAAGCGGATTCATCCTTTTATTTGCCTTTGTCTTCAAATCCCCCAGGCTCATGCTGTCCATATGGAGAGATTCCGCCAAAACCTGGCATACATCATTTACAAGCCCTGCTCCGAAAATGATCTGGAGCTGATCCCCTGCCACAAAAACACCTTTTACAAGATCCACATCTTCAATCTTTTTGATATCGGCCTTGTCGTTATCCTCCAAAACAAGCCTAAGCCGCGTCGCACAGTGTGCGATTCCAAGAATGTTGTCTCTTCCTCCTGCAAGTCGGACGAGGTCGCCAGCTATGTTTTCATAGCGTTTTCTTTTTTCCGCATCCATTTTTTAATACCTCCCGTTTTCATCTTATCTTTATAAAATTCCATTTTCGATGCATTGCCGCGGCATGAACAAATGCTGTTTTGATTTGTTCTTGTAATTCTAATTATACTGGATTATACTGATATTAATATAGATAAATGTTGTTTAACTATACAGTTTTGTTGGCTCTTTTGGAGGTACTGATGAAAGACTATATTTTTTCCAATGATTTTTCCCGCAATCTGGATGCCATGATCTACACTTGCGGGTATGAGACGTGCGCCCCGTCGCATCATTATGGTCCCGTCGTCCGAAGCGGATATCTCATCCACTACATTCTCAAGGGAAAAGGAATCTACAAGACAGACGGGCATATCTATCAGCTCTCCGAAGGAGACGCTTTTTTGATACGCCCGAATACATTGATCTACTATGAAGCTGACAAATATGATCCATGGACTTACACGTGGATCGGTTTTCAGGGGATCAAAATGGAGTCCTATCTGAAGCGAACCTCCCTTCTGGATACCCCGTATTTCCACTACGGAAAAGATGACCGGGTCAGACTCTGCCATGAAAAAATGTTTGAGGCCTACCAGCTCCCGGAAAACAGAGACCTTATCATGAACAGCATCCTGTACGAATATCTCTATCTTCTGGCGAGCAAATTTCCACGCACTTCAATCCCACCCAAAGAGAGGAAGATTTCCTATGTGGAGGAAGCCCTCCGCTACATCGAAAACAACTATGCCCATACCGTAAACATCCAGGTCATCGCCGACCATCTGAACATCGAGCGAACCTATCTGTACCGTTTGTTTAAGGATATTACCGGCATGTCCCCGCAGGAATACCTCCTGGACTACCGGATCCGCCGCTCCTGCTCCCTCTTAAAAGAGACTTCCCTTCCGGTCAGTGATATCGCCCGGTCTGTTGGCTACAATGACGCCCTTTATTTCTCCAGGCTTTTCCGCCAGAAAAAGGGACGGACGCCCACCGCGTACCGGAAAGAAAAACAGAGACTGTCGTAAAACCGATAGTCCCTTTAATATAACGCCCCTACATACCCCTCTTCCTTAGGATACATAAAACACTCCCTTTTATCCCCGGACTCTATGATCTCCAAAACACGTTCCATTCCGATAGCAAGCTCCTTTTTCCGGAATTCCTCTTTTGAAATCCAGTAAACCTCTCCCTCATCAGAACTTTGCAGTGTTCCTTTATACTCGTCTGCCTTGTACAGAAAAACCACATTGTGGATCCCCTCTTTAGTCCAGTGATATACGCCGCAGAGCACGGGATTTTTGATCGACAAACCCGTCTCTTCCCAAACTTCCCGGATCATGGAGTCATGGAATGATTCTCCTCTTTCTACATGCCCTCCCGGAAACGTAGTCCCTGAATAGCTGTCATCTACCTTGTCGAGAGCAAGGACATCTCCCCTGCCGTTCTCTACCATACACATATTCATGAATCTAACCAGTTCTGTCCGGTTTTCTGTCTTTGGATCATTTTTATATGGCAACCTTCTCATCTCCTTATTCCCTTTGCTGTTCTCATGGGATCAGACAGGAAACAGCATCATCTGTTCATATTCCGCGTGCCTTTTCAGCTCCGCCGGTATCTGCCTCAATATTTCATCTATCGCCTTGCCATTTCGCAGCCATAGTTCGATCTGATCTTTCTCTAAAATTAGCGGCATCCTGTCATGTACATTTTGCATGGACTTATTTGCCTGTGTCGTCAGGATCACAAACCGTTCTTCGTTTTCCAACATATCAAAGAACCCCGCCATATACAGCACTTTTCCATCACTTCTTCGGAACGTACTTTTCTCTTTATTGGTATTCCACTCATAAAAATGGCTTGCCGGTATGACTGCCCGGTGATATCTTATACCGTTCTCAAATATCTTTTTATCCCGGACAGATTCCGCTCTGGCATTGATGATTACCCCTGTATTCCTGATTCCGGGATATCCCCATCTTTGACTGGAAAGCCGGATCCCATTCTCACTCCACGTAAGAACCGGTGCCCATTCGGTAGGACGGATATCTCTTGCGAAACATACTCTCTCCAAATCCCTCTCCCGTCCAGGGACTGCCATCTTTATCATATCCTGCAATATGGTATTGTCTATGTAAAAAATGCTGCACATCTTCTATCTCTTCTCTCCTGGAATGTGGACGCTATAATCTGAAAAACCCTTTTTCATAAGTCACAACTTTTACATATCATAATTATACGCAGTATCGTGCAGCACATCAATAGGAACGTCTGGTTTTCAATCTCTCTTACAAAACAGACCATGTACAGTCACTCTGCACATGGTCTGTTCTCCTTTTCCCTTATTTTTGCTCATGCACGTACATCCGTGACAACGCTTCCTCTCCATCTCCCTGGACCATACAGTAATATTTCCATCCATACCTTTCATAAAATGCGGTATGATCCGTGATCAGATAAAGCGTGTCTGTCCCGAGATTTTTCATATCTTCACATACAAACCGGAGCATTTCTCCCGCAATTCCCCGACAGCGATGTGTCTCCTCCACATAGACCGCGCACACATTCGGAGCCAGATCTTTCCGGTCGTGAAAATCATTGTCTATCACGCCCAAGCCCCCTATGATCTTTTCTCCTTCCATGGCAACATACCACTGTGGTACCGTTTGTTCATTTTTGAGACATTCTTCCATACTTTCCCGGTACTCTTCCAGCGGGATTCCCCATTTCTCATGAAACCACACTGCCGCTGCATCGGCTAATTCTACATGTTCTCTGATCTTTTGAATTTTCACAGACAACGTTCCTCCTTATTTCCCTATCTACAAATCTTCCTTGGCCGTTGATTTCTATATAAATCCTACCATACAATTTCTTCCGGATATTGAATTACCGGATCTTCCAGATCATAAATGCTTACCCCTTCTTCTCTGGCCCAATATTTGAACTCTCTCTCCATGTTATAATATGTCTGTGGTTTTTTCACAAATCGCTTTGCGATATTCTTGAGTTTATTGCCACGTTTTTCCACTGAAGTTTTTAATAACTAAGACTTCCCATACCTTAAATGGGCTTCGCACCTTGAAAATTCAATAT
>NZ_JBKSWG010000047.1:0-9535 GCF_047234585.1 Sellimonas sp.
TTTATGCGGCCTTCACGTACTATTTTAATTATGCAACTGTCAAACTCCCGAGAAATAATAAGACGGGAAAAGAAACATATGGCGTAGGAGTTAGCTCCAATATCACGCGGGCAGGTTTCCGCGCGATGTTCAGCGCGGTCAACAGACTGGAAGAACAAGAATAGAAATAGGGGAAACGGGCTGGAATCATGGATTCCTGCCCGTTTCCATTTTAAAGACTTGCCCATATTGATGGACATCAGATCGGAATTTCAGTATAATAAAGAAAAATACAGGAAAAGGAGCAAAAACATGAGTAAAGCAGCTTTAGTGATCATGGCAGCAGGAATCGGAAGCCGATTTGGAGGCGGAATCAAGCAGTTGGAGCCAGTTGGGCCAAACGGAGAAATCATTATGGACTATTCCATAAAAGATGCCATGGAAGCGGGATTTGACAAAGTTGTATTCGTGATCCGAAAAGATTTGGAAAAAGACTTTAAAGAAGTAATAGGAGACCGAATCGAAAAACAGGTTCATGTAGAATACGCATTTCAGGAGCTTGATGATATCCCGGAAAAATACAGAGAAAAATTCGCCGGCAGAACAAAACCGTGGGGAACCGGACAGGCAATCCTGAGCTGTAAAGGAAAGGTAAAAGAGCCGTTTCTTGTGATCAACGCAGACGATTACTACGGAAAAGAAGCGTATCGTGAGGCTTATCGCTATTTGAACGAAGAGAAAAAGGAAAGCGAAAAAGAACAGATCTGCATGGTAGGGTTTGTCCTGGAAAACACGTTAAGTGAGAATGGCGGAGTTACAAGAGGCGTCTGCAAAGTGAATGATGATGGAATGCTGACAGAGATTGTGGAAACACACAATATTGTCCGGAAAGGACAGGCAGCAGTGGCAATGTCTGAAAAGGGAGAAGAAGAGATCAGCCTGAATGCTAAAGTGTCTATGAACATGTGGGGACTTCAGCCGGAATTTTTTGACATTCTCGAGGAAGGGTTCTCAGAATTTCTTGAGAAAACCGATAAGGAAGATTTGAAAGCAGAATATTTGCTTCCGACGATCATCGGAGATCTTCTGAAGGAAGAAAAGGCTCAGGTAAAGGTACTCCATTCAAAAGACAAATGGTTTGGGGTAACTTACAAAGAAGATAAAGAAGGCGTTGTACGTGCGATCAGAGAATTGATCGACCAAGGTGTTTATTCTATATAAGAAGGTGTGGGAATGAGAAAAAAGTGGAAATGTACAGCTGCCATTATGCTGGCAGCAGCAGTATTTTGTACGGGTGTTCCGGTATCCGCAGCGCAGGATGCAGGAGCTGTTGAGGCAGAAGAAAATACAGACGGAGATTCCGGAGATACAAACGAGGGGACAATCGAGGAAACTCCGTCTGCCGAAGAATGTGACCTTTCTTATCGTGTCCATGTGCAGACATACGGTTGGCAGGATTGGAAAACGGACGGTGAGACAGCCGGAACAAACGGAGAATCCAAACGTCTGGAAGCGATCCAGATCAATCTGGAAAATCAGCCGTATGAAGGTGGCATTGAATATCGTGTCCATGTGCAGACACATGGCTGGCAGGATTGGAAAGCAGACGGCGAGACGGCCGGAACAAGCGGAGAATCCAAACGTCTGGAGGCGATTCAGATTCGTCTGACTGGGGAAATGGCAGAACATTATGACGTCTATTATCGGGTTCACATCCAAAGTTACGGATGGCTCCCGTATGTGCAGAACGGTGCGTACGCAGGAAGCGAAGGGTTTTCCCGGCGTCTGGAAGCTCTGGAACTCAGACTGGTAGAAAAAAATTCACAGGAAAGTATAGAGACAGGGCAGGGTTATCTCAAAAATGTGCTGTATTATTCCGGCCATGTACAGAATATCGGTGACATTGCGGAAGTACAAGGAGGAAATATCCTTGGGGTTATTGGGCAGGAGAAGCGTCTGGAGGCATTTTCGATGTGCCTGAAAGGAATGGAAGGATATTCTGAAGGAAGTATCGAATATACTGCCCACGTCCAGGGGGATGGCTGGCAGGATTGGAAAAGCGATGGAGAGAGAGCCGGAACAAATGGAGAAGGAAAACGAATCGAGGCGGTCAAAATATGCCTGAAGGGTCAAATTGCAGAACTCTATGACATTTACTATCGCGCACATATCCAGAATTTTGGCTGGCTCGACTGGGCGAAAAACGGTGAGATTGCAGGGACAACGGCCTACTCCTACCGAATGGAAGCCATGCAGGTGCAGCTAGTACCGAAGGGACAGGCGGCTCCGGGATCGTGCGCTGTTCCATATTTGAAAAAATACAGCAATGCACAACTTACTTACTCCGGCCATGTTCAGGGAATCGGCGATGTAGCAGCGGTGTCAGGCGGACAGACACTTGGGACAGTAGGAAAATCCAAACGCCTGGAGGCGTTCCAGATTAGCCTGGATGATTCCGGAGAAGGTCTTCCTAAGGGTACAGTGCAGTATCAGGCTCATGTTCAGGATATCGGCTGGCAGAGCTGGAAAAACGAGGGAGAACTTGCCGGCACACAGAATCAAAGCAAGAGGATTGAGGCAATCGCAGTCCGTCTGAGTGGCGAGATCAGTTCTTATTATGACATCTATTATCGTGTTCAGGCAGAAGATTTCGGATGGCTTGGATGGGCAAAAAATGGAGAGAAAGCCGGGACAACATCACTGTCTCTCCGTGTGGAAGCCATACAGGTCGTCCTTGTAGGAAAATATGACGACAAAAAGGCCTTTCAGACAGGGCAGGCATTTTACGATACATATCGGTACCAAAATCCGCCTCAGTACCTTCAGATCCGGCATGTTCAGAAAACACTGACCGGAGGCGATTACAATCTGAGCAGTGGATATATGGGATTGAAAGTGTGGTATGTGCAGCAGAAGCTGGGGCTTTCCGGAAGACGGGCTATCATGGACAGTACGACTATAAATGCGGTAAAACAGTTCCAAAAAAGCCATGGTCTCACGGCAAACGGGGTGGTAGACCTTGCCACATGGAAGGCAATGGGATACAGTGAGTCGGCATGGAAGAATCTGGGAGCATACGCAAGTCCGCTGAAAACAAATCCTGCAAGTACAAGGCAGGACTGTATCGAAGCGATGATCAGCACAGCGTATGAATATCTTGGGAACCCTTACATTATCGGGGCATCTGGGGATCCTAATCACGGACTGGACTGCAGCGGACTAGTCATGCAGGCGCTCTATGCATCTGGAATCGATCCTGCTCCGGTAAGCCCCATCCGTCATTCGCAGCCAGGTTATGAATACGAGTGCAGGAATCTCTGGGCTTTGCCGATGAAACATGTCGCTTACAGCGAAAGACAGCGAGGAGATCTCATCTTTTACAAGAATTCATCAGGAACGATCATCCATGTGGCGATCTATCTTGGAAATGATCAGGTAATAGAATCTTGGCCGGATAAAGTGGTAGTGTGGCCGGTAAAGAATTCGCATCGATCCTTGATTGCCGGCGTTGCAAGGCCATTTGTGTAAGCGAGGAATGTGAGAGATGAGGGGAAAGAAAACAGCGGTAGTTGTTCTGACAGCAGCGCTTTTCTTTACACAGATACCGATCGTATATGCGGCAGACGATACTTTTGTCGGTACGGATCGACTGAAAGAAACGCAAGTGCCAGAACAGGAAATCGACCAGTCCGGAGATTTGGGAAATTTACCGAAGGAAGAAAATCCTGTAGATACAGAAGAAAATCCTGTGGATACAGAAGAAAATACAGGGGAAGAGACGGGGGGAGAATGGAACACTGAGACAGGGGAAGAATCGAATACTGAGACAGAGGAAACAAAAGAAGAGACCGAAGAAGATCTAGAAGAGATAGAAGAAATTCCGAATCAGAAGGTATTTCTTCAGTATGAAGTCCAACTCCCTAACCAGGAGATATCGCAGGCAGCCGATGGAGAGGCGGCCGGAAGTATCGGACAAGGGCAGGGCATTCAAGGAATCTCTTTGAAACTTGGGACAGAAAGTGATCCAAATGCCCTCTCCGGCGAGATCCGTTATCGGGTATACAGCGAGACAGGCGGCTGGCAAGAGTGGAAAACAAATGGGGAGTACGCCGGAAAAAATGAGAACGATGCTTTTGTGCAGGCCTTTCAGGCAGAACTCACAGGGGATCTTGCACAGATATACGATCTGTATTATTCCGTTCATGTGCAGCAGGGCGGTTGGCTTGGATACGCAAAAAATGGGCAGCAAGCCGGGACAGAGGGATTCTCGTATCGGATGGAAGCTATCCGCATCGTGCTTGCAGAAAAGAGTGATGAACCGCCAGGGGAAAATCAAGGATATTATGTTCAGGCTTATCCGGGAAATGTGTTGTCCGCGCAGGCCCATGTCCAGACTTATGGGAACCAGCAGGCAGTGGGCGAAGGAGAACTCATCGGAACAGAAGGGCAGAGCAAACGGATAGAAGGGCTGTCATTCAAACTGGAGATTCCAGAGGGGCAATTCTACCCCGATGGAGGTATCCGCTATCGGACCCATGTGCAGGGGATCGGATGGCAAGATTGGATGGAAGACGGCACATTATCCGGGACAACGGGACAGTCCCTCCGAATAGAAGCAATTCAGATTGAGCTTACTGGAGAGATTGCAAAATACTACGATGTGTACTATACAGCACATATCCAACAGTTTGGCTGGCTGGGATATGCAAAGAATGGACAGAGTGCAGGGAGTGAAGCGCTTGGATTCCGAATGGAAGCGCTCAAAGTTTTTCTTGTGGAGAAAAGTGGGGAAGCACCCGGGAATAATTCCAGCTATTATGTGAAGGGATGCGCACAGTCCAATCTGAAATATTCCGGTCATGTCCAGAAAAAAGGAAATATCAAAGAAGTGGGAAACAACACAGTGCTTGGCACGGTGGGAGAAGGACTGCGTCTGGAAGGAATAAGGATCCGGATCGACAATGCCTCAGTTGCCGGCGAGAACGGCGGCATACAATATCGAGGTCATGTCCAGAATATTGGCTGGCAAAACTGGGTAAAGGATGGCCAGCTTGCCGGGACAAGCGGGCAAGGACTTCGCATGGAAGCAATCCAGATTCAGCTTACCGGAGTTCTTTCCAAGTATTATGACGTTTATTACCGTGTCCATGTGCAGCAGTTCGGATGGCTTGGATGGGCGAAAAACGGACAGAGTGCCGGGACGACAGGATATGGTTATCGCATGGAGGCGATCCAGATTTTCTTCCAGGCGAAAACTTCGGCTGGACCGGCCAACAGCGGATATTACAAAGAGTATGTTCCGAGGAAAAATTTGAATGTGGAGATTGCATATCAGTATCCGGAATTCCCAAACGGATGCGAGGCGATTTCCCTCTACATGGCACTTCGATACAATGGCTACATGGTATCAAAACAAGATGTATGCTATAAATACATGCCAAGAGGGCCGCTTCACTCTACCAATCCGTATCTGGCGTATATGGGAGATCCAGGATCGCAGACGGGAGGATATGGATGCTGGGCATCTGTAATCTGTACAACGGCGGAAAATTATTTTAAAGCTGCGAATATCACGAGCAGGAAAGCGAAAAATGTGACGGGAAGCTCTCTGGAGCAGCTGTTTTCCTATATTGACCGTGGAATACCGGTAGTAGTCTGGGGGACGCTCGGAATGGATGGGACGACATGGTTCAAAGCCGGAAGCAGCGGCGGTGCGACATACTATTGGGCAAGCAGAGCCCATTGTGTTCTGCTGACAGGGTATGACAAGACGAGGAAAGTCGTCAAAGTAAATGATCCGATCGAAGGAAAAGTGGAGTATAGTTTTTCGAGTTTTGAGAGCTCCTACAATACGATGAACAAAAACGCAATGGTAATCGAATAAAGACGCAGGGTTTTATTTTCCTTCCTGGTGTGCTATAATACAGAACGATAGAGAAAAAATTGGAGGAACGATATGAAAACATACTTGGTAACAGGCGGAGCCGGATTCATTGGTTCCAACTATATTCATTATATGTTCAAAAAATACGGCGACAGCATCCGCATCATCAATGTGGACAAGCTGACTTACGCAGGCAATCTGGAAAATTTGAAAGATGTGGAAGACAGAGAAAACTATACTTTTGTAAAGGCGGATATCTGCGATGCAGATGCCATCAACCGGATTTTTGAGGAGAATGATATCGACCGTGTAGTACATTTTGCAGCGGAGAGCCATGTGGACAGAAGTATCAAGAATCCGGATGTCTTTGTAAAGACAAATGTGCTTGGTACACTGGTCATGCTCAATGCGGCAAAGGCAGCCTGGGAGATCGGAGATAATGTATACAAAGAGGATAAAAAGTTCCTCCACGTATCTACAGATGAAGTGTACGGTTCTTTGGACGAGGACGGCGGATATTTCTATGAGACAACCCCGTACGATCCGCACAGCCCATATTCAGCAAGCAAGGCGTCTTCGGATATGCTTGTCAAATCCTATATGGATACGTACAGATTTCCGGCAAATATCACAAACTGCAGCAACAACTACGGCCCGTACCAGTTTCCGGAAAAACTGATACCGCTCATCATCAACAATGCTCTGCAGGGAAAGAAACTACCGGTATACGGGGATGGAAAAAATGTCCGTGACTGGCTGTATGTGGAAGATCACGCAAAAGGAATCGATATGGTGCAGGAAAAGGGAAGACTTTTTGAGACGTACAATATCGGCGGACACAACGAGAAGCAGAATATTGAGATCATCCATATTATCCTTGATACATTAAAGGAGATGCTGCCGGACGGGGATCCGAGAAAAGAGCTTGTAAGCGAAGATCTGATCACTTATGTGGAAGACAGGAAAGGGCATGACAGAAGATATGCCATCGCACCGGACAAGATCAAAGCGGAAATCGGATGGTATCCGGAGACAAAGTTTGAGGACGGTATCCGTCTTACGATCCAGTGGTTCTTTGAACACGAAGACTGGATGAAGAACGTGACGAGCGGCGATTACCAGAAATATTACGAGGATATGTATCAGAACAGATAGAGAAACAGGAGAATAAGAATGAAAGGAATTATTTTGGCAGGCGGTTCCGGCACAAGGCTGTACCCGCTCACGAAAGCAGTATCCAAACAGATGATGCCGGTCTATGACAAACCGATGATCTATTACCCATTGTCCACGCTGATGCTTGCAGGGATCCGTGAAGTTCTGATCATCTCCACACCGAGGGATCTGCCTGGATTTCAGGAACTTCTCGGAACAGGAGAGGATCTGGGGATGAAGTTCTCCTACGCAGTGCAGGAAAAGCCAAACGGTCTTGCAGAAGCGTTTATCATCGGGGAAGAATTCATTGGAAACGATCATGTAGCACTCGTTCTTGGGGACAATATTTTTTACGGACAGAGTTTTTCCAGAGTATTATTAAATGCGGCAAAGATGGAAAGAGGGGCGACGATCTTTGGATATTATGTGCGTGATCCAAGAGAATATGGCGTCGTGGAGTTTGATGAGAACGGAAAAGCACTTTCCATCGAAGAGAAACCGGAACATCCGAAGTCTAACTATGCAGTACCGGGACTTTACTTTTATGACAATGATGTGGTACAGATTGCAAAGAATGTGAAACCGTCCGCGAGAGGCGAGCTGGAGATCACAAGTGTCAACAATGCCTATCTTGAGAGAGGAGATCTCCATGTGGAGACGCTGGGACGTGGATTCGCATGGCTTGACACGGGGAATCATGATGCGCTCCTTGATGCGGCGGATTTCGTGGCGGCATTCCAGAAAAGACAGGGACTTTACATTTCCTGTATCGAGGAGATCGCTTACAAACGAGGATTCATCGATAAAGAGCAGCTTATTAAACTGGCACAGCCACTTTTGAAGACTGCGTACGGACAGTACTTGATCGAGGTGGCAGAAGGGTTAGGAAAATAATAAAGGAGAAGCAAAATGGGAAAGATCAAAGTGACAGAATGTCCTATCAAAGGGCTGAAAGTGATCGAACCGACTGTGTTCGGCGATGACAGAGGCTATTTTATGGAAACATATAATTTCAACGATTATAAAGAGGCGGGCATCGATATGGAATTTGTGCAGGACAATCAGTCCTGCTCCAAAAAAGGAGTCCTTAGAGGTCTTCATTTCCAGATCAACTATCCGCAGGACAAACTGGTGCGTGTGATAAGCGGAGAAGTGTTTGATGTGGCCGTGGATCTCAGAGAAGGATCTGAGACATTTGGACAGTGGTATGGAGTAGTCCTGTCCGCAGAGAACAAAAAACAGTTTTTTATTCCAAAAAATTTCGCACACGGATTCGTCGTTCTTTCCGATGTTGCCGAATTTGCGTATAAATGCACTGATTTCTACCATCCGAACGACGAGGGCGGACTGGCATGGAATGACCCTGATATCGGCGTGGAATGGCCGATACCGGAAGGAATGGAGCTGATTCTTTCAGAAAAAGACCAGAAATGGCCGGGAATCAAAGAGTTCAGAAAATAAGGAAAAGAATCAAAAGGAGACCGGAGTATGAAAGTATTGGTAACAGGCGTCAAAGGACAGCTGGGACATGATGTTGTAAATGAGCTTGTAAAAAGAGGACACACTGCTGTCGGGACGGATGTGGAAGAGATGGATATTACGGACGCAGGGATCGTCCGTAAGGTTATGACGGCTGAAAAGCCGGATGCAGTCATCCACTGCGCTGCTTACACAGCGGTGGATGCTGCGGAGGACAATATTGATCTGTGCCGGAAGATTAATGCGGAAGGGACGGAAAATATCGCCAAAATCGCCAGAGAGATCGATGCAAAAATGCTTTATCTCAGCACAGACTATGTGTTTAACGGAGAAGGAGATCGTCCGTGGGAGCCGGATGACGAAAGAGAGCCGCTTAATGTATACGGTGTCACAAAGTACGAGGGCGAGCTGGCAGTAGAAAAATACGTGGAGAAGTTCTTCACGGTAAGGATTGCATGGGTGTTCGGCGTCAACGGAAAGAATTTCATCAAGACAATGCTCAAACTCGGAGAGACGCATAAAGATATCAATGTCGTAAATGATCAGATCGGATCTCCTACTTATACGTATGATCTTGCCCGTCTTCTTGTGGACATGATCGAGACGGAAAAATACGGAAGATACCATGCGACAAACGAAGGACTCTGCACATGGTATGAATTTGCAGAGGAGATTTTCCGCCAGGCAGGAATGGATGTGAATGTTCATCCGGTTACAAGCGAAGAATTTCCGGCAAAAGCAAAACGTCCTCATAACAGTCGTATGAACAAGGACAAACTTACAGAAAATGGATTTAAACGTCTTCCGGATTGGCAAGATGCGCTGCATCGTTATCTTGACATTATCCGATAAAAAAGGAAAAATGAAGAGGAAATGACCGGAAAATCGGACATTTCCTCTTTCTTTTTAACAAATTATTACGAAAATATTACACGATAAGAAATTTTTAAGATGTAAGAACTTGCGGAAAGATAGGAAATCTTATATAATCCCATCTTTGACAGTTGAAAAGAAAAATGAGTGCCACAATCCATGAAA
>NZ_JBKSWG010000048.1:0-7814 GCF_047234585.1 Sellimonas sp.
CCACCTGTTGCTATAATTGCGTACATATGGCACCTCCTATTATCATTACTCGCCGGCTGTGGTGTCCCAAAAGGAACTTTGAAACCTCGCCGTGCGGCATACTCGTATATACTAGCATGACTTTCAGGAAAAATCAAGAGATTCCCAATAATTTTTTTGCATTTTCTTCCGAAATTTGTTTCATCGTCTCCCCATCCAGAGGAAGAGACTGTAAATAAGATACGAATTCCTTCTGCTCTCCCCACGGGGAATCCGTCGCAAAGAGAATTCGTTCTGCTCCATGTGTCTGTATCATGCGAAGAAGCTGCTCTTTTGGTATCTTTCCAAAACAGACGGCGGTATCAAAGTAAACGTTTTTTCCAATGAGGAGCTCCTCCGTCTCATTCCACCGCATAAACCCTCCCATATGGGCAAGCACAAGTTTCTCCGGCGCTGTCTCATCAATGACATGTGCGGCCATCCGTGGTGTACAGTGGACAAAGTCCGGATACCCCGGATCAAGCCCTGCGTGAACACTGACGATGAGACCAAGTTCGGAAGCGGCATCCACGATGCGCTTATAACGGATATCATCAAATCTTGTCTCCTGGTAGTCAGGGTGGAGTTTGATCCCTTTTATTCCGTTAGCCTTCAGCTCTTTGATCCGTTCTTTCGGATGATCGTTGTCCGGATGGATGCCTCCAAAAGAGAGCAGCCGTCCATCTGTTATTTCCGTAAGGGAGAGAGCAAAACGGTTGATGGAATCAAACTGTTCCGACCTTGTGACAACCGGAAGTACAACCGAAATGCCGATACCAGCCTCATTCATTGACGATACCAGGGCATCCGCAGTTCCACGGAGATAAGCTTGTCCTCCACATTGATTTTCAAGGAACGATATCGTTTTGTCTACGATCTTCTCTGGAAATACATGTGTGTGAAAATCAATCATATTATTTCTGCCGTCCTTTTACCTGGTCATTGAGATATCCAATGATATCTCTCCTCGTAACAATACCGATGAAATTGTGGTCATCATCTTCCACTGGTACGAAATTCTGTTCCATGGACCGTTTGACGAGATCTTCCATATCTGATTCGATACTAACCGGCTTGTAGTCGAATCTCCGTTGGATTTTCATAACTGCTGTACTTTCTATTTGTCTCATATTGGTAATTCCGTTTTTCTTCAGTCCCCACAGGAGATCCCCTTCCGTAATGGTCCCCAGATATTTTCCATCACGGTTCAGAATCGGGACGCAGGAATATTTATAATGCTCCATGATCTCCATAGCCTGACGAACAGTGTGATAATCGTAGATATAAGCCAGATCTGCCTTTGGCTTAAGGAAAAATAAAATATTCATTTTAAAACCTCTTTAATGTCATATGTGTTTATAACTGTGTTGTTACAAAAATATCGTAGATTGCCTTGATAGCGCTTTCAAAGTCGTTGCACCGTACACCGATAATGATGTTCAGTTCACTGGAACCCTGATCGATCATTTTGACATTGACATTGGCGTGAGAAAGCGCAGCAAAAATCCGTCCGGAAGTGCCGCGAGTCTGTCTCATCCCACGACCCACAACGGCAATAAGTGCAAGATCCGATTCCAGCTCAATGAAATCCGGTTCCGCCACGCGGTGGATACCGGCCAGCACACGCTGCTCTTTGCTCTCAAATTCATCCTGATGGAAGAAGACGGTCATGGTATCGATGCCGGACGGCATGTGCTCGATGGATACGTTATTTTCCTCGAATACCTGAAGTATCTTCCGGCAAAAGCCCACTTCAGCATTCATCATAGCTTTATCGATAGTAACAGAAGCAAATCCCTTCTTTCCGGCTATCCCGGTAATCGTAAAGCGAGGATGCCGACATGTTCCCTCAACAATCAGCGTTCCAGGGTCTTCCGGTTTGTTAGTATTTCGGATATTGATAGGTATCCCTTCTTTTCTGACCGGGAAGATGGCATCTTCGTGGAGCACTGTGGCTCCCATATAGGACAATTCTCTGAGTTCCCGATATGTGATTGTCTCGATCACTTCAGGATCTTTGATGATCCGCGGATCTGCAACCAGAAACCCGGAAACATCCGTCCAGTTCTCGTAAAGATCAGCGTGAACGGCCTTCGCCACAAGAGAGCCGGTCACATCAGATCCCCCTCTTGAGAAAGTTACGACTCTTCCGTCTGGATCACATCCATAAAATCCCGGAATAACAGCATATTCACACTTTTTCAGCCGCTCGGCGAGAGCTTCATTTGTCTTTTCTTCATCCAGGTGTCCGGTTTTGTCAAAAAAGATCACGTTTGCCGCATCGATAAACTCAAATCCAAGATAAGCAGCCATGATGATACCATTTAAAAATTCTCCTCTGGATGCAGCGTAGTCTTTTCCTGCCTTCTTCTTAAATTGCGTCTGTATTTCGTCAAATTCTTCGTCTAAAGACAGGCTGAGAGAAAGCTCTCCGATGATCTCGTCAAAACGCGATCGGATAAACGCCCATTCTTTTGTATAGTCCTCGCCTCTTTCCGCTTTTCCATAGCATCTATACAGCATATCTGTGATCTTCGTGTCTCTGGAATCCCGCTTGCCAGGTGCAGACGGAACGACATAGCGTCTGGATTTCTCTGCACGGACGATATCGCCTGCTTTTTTAAATTGAGACGCGCTCGCCAGGGAGCTGCCGCCGAATTTTACCACTTTCTGCATAGTTACAATCTCCTCTGCATTATTTTCGAAGGATTTCAAGAGCAACAGATGGTGTAAATACAATCCCGTGTATTCCCTCTCGGCACGCCGCATCCACATTGGCCTGCAGATCGTCAAAAAACAGAGAGCGTTCTGGCGCAAGTTTATACTTGCGAAGGAGTGTCTGGTAGATGGACGGATCCGGCTTCATCTGCTTTGCCTGCCAGGAAAAAACGCCCCCGTCAAACTCATTCAGAAATTTCAGAGTGTCTTTTGACTGTTCGAAAACCTCTTCAGAGTAATTGGACAGATAGTAAAGAGCGTACCCTTTTTCTTTAAAATACCGGATCAAAGCATCTGTATAGTCCGTAGAAAGGATCGTCTCCCCGAGATGACGGTAGACTTCTCGTATCTCCTTTTCATACTTTGGCGCATTTTTTACAAATGCGTCACACCAGTCTTCTTTTCCATATGTACCGCGATCGCCCTCCTGCCAAGTAGGACTTAAAAAAACAGCCTTTGCCACAGCATCGTACACATCCGGGGCATACCCAAATTTCTGAAGGCAGTTTTTCCAATCGTACCTTACAAGAACATTTCCAAGATCGAAGATTACGGTATCACAAGTTTCTATTGGTATGTTCATGAATATCTGTTCTCCTTTTCTTCGTTACGTATTACTTTACTATGATAAAGTCTGGATTTCAACAAAAATCTCATTTTTTCTACTTTTCTTTCCGGATCACGTCTCCGAAAGAAGCCGAAGCCGCCTTTCTGAGGCCTTCCGGAGAAAGTCTCAGCTGCATTCCCAGCTTCCCGCCGCTTACATAGATTGTCTCAAGAGACGCCGCATCTTCCTGAATGATGGTCGGAAATTGCTTTTTCATACCGATAGCAGTGCAGCCACCTCTGACATAGCCCGTGAGAGGTGTCAAGTCCTTTACAGGCAGCATTTCAAGTGATTTTTCTCCGACCGCTTTTGCCGCTTTTTTGAAATCGATCTCCTCCTCGATGGGAATGACGAACACATAGTGGGAACCGCTTTTGGCTTGGGTTACCAGTGTCTTATACACTTCTTCGTGCGGAAGTGACAGCTGGTTGGCGGTAGCGATGCCGTCCTCGAAATTTTCACACTCATACGTCTGGTATTCGTATGGGATTTTCATCCGGTCAAGAATCCGCATGGCGTTTGTTTTCAGTTCTTTTTTGCTCATTTTTTTATTCCTGCTTTCCTTACCGCTTCTGAAAGCGGCACATTTGCTTTTCTGCGTGTGATCTCCATCAACTCCAATTTGGTAATGTCTATAACATCTGTCTTGACAGAATCAGATGCGACAGCCGCGCGCATTGCTGAAAGGAGAGCCTTTCGTTCATCGTCCCCGGAAAGATTGATAAAGTCGATAAGGATAATGCCAGAAAGATTGCGGAGCCGTATTTGGTGCGCCGCCTCCTTGGCGGCCTCAAGATTGATATTGAGATACTGCTCTTTCTTTCCGGCGATAGCTTTTCCGGAATTGACGTCTATGACAGTCAATGCCTCAGTTGGCTGAATGACAAGGTAGGCGCCTGATTTCATCCATACTTTTTCGGATAAGGCTCGCTCCAGTTCTTTCTCCAGGATATAAAGTTTATGGAGAGGAAGAAGGGTATCTTCGTAACGCATCAGCCGGTCAAGAAGTTTGGGTCTCTCCGATTCCAGATAGGAGCGGAAACTTTCATAAAGGTTGGGATCTTCCACGATCAAAGAAGTAAGTGTCTCTTCATTCAGACCAAGAAGGGCGGCGCTTCCTGGGAATCCGGCTTTTTTTAGGCATGTAAAACAAGTCCTTGTCTTTGCCTTATCCAGAAGAGTTTGAAAACTCTGCTCCTGTTTTCTGATGTCCAGAAGGAGCTCTTCTTTTGTAAGGGCCGCAGCATTGGTGCGCACGATAATTCCAAACGAAGTGTCCGCACATTCAGAAAGCCAAGTACGGATTTCTTCCCTTTTCTTTTTTTCGATCTTTACCGATACTCCAAGAGCCTGGTCCGTCAAAGACAGAATACAGTACGCTCCCTGTAAAGAGATATTTGCTGTGACAGCAGGCTGTTTTGTCCCGGCAGCTTCTTTTTTGACCTGTACTACCAGCTCATCTCCCACACATAGAGGCTTTTTGCCGGCTTTGCAGGTAAAAAAACCTTGTTTCGCATCAGAGAGAGCACAGTAACACTCCATTCCTGGACGTATTTCGATAAATGCTGCCTGAATGTTCGGAAGAATTTTTTTGACTTTTCCGATATAGATCTCCCCGACAACACACGTGTCCTTTTTGCTGCCGATAGGATGGATTTCCGCCACGCGGCCATCCTCTATGACAAAAAGAAACGGATGATCTTTCACGTAGGCGGCCACTGCTTTTCGTTCCATGTTGTCGTCATCTCCTATCCTTCGATCTTTGTTCCAAGTTCATCCAGAGGAATCAGCTTTCCGTCTTCCAGACGAGCGTAATTTTCGATCCTGTGATAGTAAAAATCCGTTTCCGTCTCTTTTTTACAGAGGAAATGAAGAAGGGATTTTATGACAAGTTCCGGCTTCAGATTGGCTGCGCTTCCGGCTGAAACCTGCATAAAAATATCGTTTCCGCGCATCTCCATTTTGTGGATCCACGGCCGAATGTTGACTTCCTTTTCACTTTTTTTCGTCTGTTTCAGGACGAGTATTTCTGCCTGAGAAAGGAAGGACGCAAGATCTTCATTGGAAAACAGAATGTCTTCTTTCTTTGGAATTGCCAAATAATCTGCCGCTTCAATAATAGCCATTCCAGTAGCTTTCTTTTCATCCGGGATCTGCACGAAACTTACGACTTCCATCCCGTCTACCATCGCTTCGTTGAGCTGTCTTACTGCATCTTCAGATGAAATTGGTTCCTTCAACTCAATATCAAAGTATTCTCCGTCACTTGTAAGTCCTACTCCAAGAGGATTGGCAAAGGACATGATCATATGAGGGCTGAATCCTTGTGTGAAAGCGATCGGAATCTCTGCCCGCCTCATCGCTTTCTGGAAATACCGCATCACGTCCAGATGTCCGATATATTTCATGACTCCGTATTTTCGGAATTTAATTCTTGCCTTCAAAGCAGACACCTCCTTCGTAACACATTGCACCGCATGCAGAACACTTTTCCCTGCAGTTTGGTGTGACTTCGCCGCGCATCGCGCGCTCCCACTCACGGTAAAGGAAGGATTTTGTTACCCCAGCATCAATAAAATCCCACGGGAAAAGTTCTTCTTTTCCTCTTTCCCGCATTGTGTAAAATGCGATGTCTGTCCCGGTATTTTCAAAAGCCTGCATCCACTTGTTATTGTCAAACTGCTCGCTCCATGAATCAAAGAGGCATCCAAGACGGTAAGCTTCCAGAAGGACTTTAGATGTTCTTCTGTCTCCTCTGGCAAATACTCCTTCCAGAACAGTTACATCTGCTTCGTGCCAGTTGTATTTCAGGCTTTTCCGGTTCAGCTGTTCTTTCATCTCCTGATTGACCACATGAGCTCTGTGAATATATTCATCCATCGTATACATTTTCGCCCACTGGAATGGGGTAAATGGCTTTGGTATAAAGAATGAAGTGCTGAACGTGATCTGACATTTCCCGTTTCTTTTGTCTTTCGGGATTTCATAGTATCTTCTCGCCACTTTGTCTGCAAGACGCGGGATCTCCTTCATATCTTCTTCCGTCTCCGTCGGAAGACCAAGCATGAAGTAGAGCTTGACTTTATTCCATCCGCCCTCAAATGCTTTTCCGGCACCTTCCAGGATCATCTCTTCTGTAAGTCCTTTATTGATGACATTTCGCATTCTCTGGGAACCGGCTTCCGGTGCGAAAGTAAGGCTGCTCTTTCGGATATCCTGGACTTTGCTCATAACATCCAGAGAAAATGCGTCAATCCGCAGAGATGGAAGAGAGATGTTGATCCCTTTTCCCTTGAATTCGTCGATCAGATAAGTGACAATACCCTTCAGTTCGGAAAAATCGCTGGAACTTAAGGAACTCAGAGAGATTTCTTCATGTCCAGTACTTTTCAGCATCTCACTTGCATACTTCTTTAACGTCTCCAAATTTTTTTCACGGGTAGGACGATAGATCATCCCTGCCTGGCAGAACCGGCATCCACGGATGCACCCGCGCATGACCTCCAATACCACACGGTCTTGTGTCACTTTGATGAACGGAACGACCGGTTTCGTAGGATAAGAGACCTTGTCCATATCAACAACAACCTGGCGCCGAATCTTCTCCTTCGCATGAGGATCATTTGGCACAAAGCTTTTCAGTGTTCCGTCTTCATTGTAAACAGCATCATAAAACTGTGGAACGTAAATACCCTCGATTTCGGCCGCCATCTGCAGGAAATCTTTTCTGCTGCCGCCGCATCTGCGATTCTCTTTATAAGCCTCTAAAAGAGCATCGTACTGGGTCTCCCCTTCCCCGATATAAAACAGATCAAAAAAGTCTGCAATAGGCTCTGGGTTGACTGCACAAGGGCCTCCTCCAATGACGATAGGATCCTCCTCAGACCGATCTTTTGCAAAGAGCGGAATTTGCGACAGATCCAAGATCTGCAGGATATTTGTGTAACACATCTCATACTGCAGGGTAATTCCGAGAAAATCGAATTCCTTTATCGGATCCTGGGATTCCAGTGCAAAAAGAGGAATCTTCTCTTCCCGCATGATCTTATCCAGATCTGTCCACGGAGAATATACCCGCTCGCACCATACATCTTCCCGACGGTTAAACATATCATATAAAATCTGAATTCCGAGATGGGACATGCCGATTTCATAGACATCCGGGAAGCACATGGCAAAGCGGATATCCACCTGATTCTTGTCCTTCATTACCGAGTTTACCTCATTCCCAATGTAACGGGCGGGTTTCTCAACCTTTAATAGTATTTCATCACTTAATGCTAGTTTTCGCAATTTCTAACCTCCATTATTTGTACATTTCAAATACGAATAATCGGGTTTATTATATCCTTTTTAAGGAAGGACTTCAAGTGGATTGCCCTCTCTTGCGAGAAATCAGAAAAAAATTTACATTCCACTACTACAATATATTTATGGTTAATACCCCTTACAGCCAGTAAGGAATTACCCA
>NZ_JBKSWG010000049.1:0-6868 GCF_047234585.1 Sellimonas sp.
CGCAACGATAACTAATCTTTATTTTATTGTTATATAGCCTTAAAATCAGGGTTTTTATGAACCCTTATATAGGTGCGCCCAAAAATCTACTTTATTTTTCACTCTTATTTTCTTTGTAAGGCCTTAGTCCACAACAACCAATGAATTTCTTTAATCGAAGCTCAAAGATCGGCCAATATTGAATATGGTATTTGTTGTTGCGGTCGATTTCGATTTTCAAGCGGTTTTCAATCTCCTCCAAACTGAATGTTCCGCTGGCACAAATAAATCAGGAAAAACTCTCTTTCCATTTTACATCCCCTTCTGTAAGCTGCCTGTTGGCATTCCCAGCTGCCACTATTTTTCATATATCTATGCTCAGATCGATCACAGTTGTTATTAAAATGATAGTTGTAATAAAGGGTCATCAAAACTGGCACTCGATCGTTTTCATCATTTCACAAAAACCGTTTCTTTCATAAAATCTCATGCCATCAGTATTTTGCGGGAAAACCTGCGTTCTGATAAAATCTGCTCCATGTTTTTTCCCATATTCCTTACTTGCATTCATGAGAAGCGTTCCGATCCCTTTATTTCTTTCACTCTCCAGCACGTCCAAGTCCTGTATGTATACGGCGGTCTGTGGTTTCAAACACGCCACCTCTTTTTGTTTCAGAATCATGAGATGAGAAAATCCAAGCACTTTTCCTGCTTCTTCTGCCACAAGAATATCCTGCTTCTCACTCTCAAAGATTCCCTGAAAAAATTCGTCGCTCCGATAACCCACAACAAAATGCTCTGGCTGATATTTTACACCGTCGGTCTCTAATTCCAGGTATAGCTTCCTTAACTGCTCCACATCCTTTTCATTTGCAATTCTGATCTGCATCACTTTCTTCCTCCCATTTTCTGAATCTGATCTATCCTCTTTAAAATCATAACGAGCGCTCTTTTTTCTCCGAAGACAGACGCCGATATGTTTCTATAATTACTTTTGCATTCTTTTCCAGCGAATCGCCCCCATCGAGTTTCAGCACCGGGCATCCTATCTGGTTCAGCCACAACTCATGCTGGCTTTTGTTACAAGCTGACGCATCCCCATCATAATTTGCCGCATCATTTAAGAACTGCTGATGTTCCTCGTACATATCTCCGCCAGGCAGAATACGGTCACCAAACTCTTCTTGTTCTCTCTCATGGATACGGGTTACACGGACTTTTGCATCTGCGGTCAGATAAACTGCCAGCCGAAACATAGGGTCGAAGTACTCATGAAAACTGTTCATGGAACCTGCCATAACAAATTCCTCCGCTTTCTGTACCGCTCCCATAAGATTTCTGATCTTTTCCTCTTTTGAATACATGACAGAATACAGCTTTTCCGTATCATTTCGCCAAATATATTCATCAATATCAAGAAAAGCAATCTCCATTTTGTCGGCAACATACTTGCCCAACGTCGTTTTTCCCGATCCTGCCGGGCCAAGAATAATCATTCCATGCATGGTAATAATCCGCCTTTCAGTTCATCTATTTCTTCCCTTTTCCTTTGAAATCCGGCATACATCCAAACGCTACACCTAGGCATAATCCTAATGCCAGATTGTCGAATAACAGGCCAAATGAAAGTCCAAGACAAAGTCCAATGGCGAGTTTATTATTCTCTTTATTATCATCGGATTTTTTCTTCACAATTTTCCTCCTGTCTGGAACAAAGATCCGTATTTTCTGTTTTTTGTTATTCGACTGTCCGCTCGATCATTTTTTCCATTCCACTTCCCGACTCCTGCTCTGTCAAAAGTTGGAATCCAATTTTCTGATAAAACGGCTCTTTCCCTTGTGCGGATCGTAGATCAATACATGCTTTCCATCCTAGTTTCATGGTACTTTTAATAAAGTTTTCAGAGTAACGATACAGAAATGTTCCGATCATCTTCCCCTGGTAATCTTTGTGGACGACAAACTCCTTCATGAACCAGTGCATACCATAGTCCCCGAGCCAATGAATCATTGCGATTGCCCTGCCTTTATGGCGAATAACAAAGGACTGGGTACTATTTTCTATGGCTGTCTGCATCTGTTCTATGGAAGGAGTATTCCATCAGGCAGAAATGCAAATCTGCGCAAACTGTTCCACACAGATATCCTGACTTATCGTATAGTAATCAAACTCCAATTCCCGCAATATTTGTAACTCCCGTGCCCGTCTTTCTACTAAAGATTGCATTGAGTCTTCATAATCAAACATGCTACCTTTTGCAGCTTTAACATTTGCTTTGTCGATGTAGATAAGAATCGGCTTCAAAGGTTTTATGATTTCTGCTATTTCTGCAATGTATACTTTAGATTCTTCTACGTCCTCATCAAACCGTTTCTTTACTTCGCACAGAGCATTCCAAAAGAAGCTGCAACAAAGGACATAAATTGTATCTTTATCTGCTTTCGTCACAAATAATCTCCATCGCTCAAGAACTTTCTTCCATTCTGCTTCAAAATCTGAAAAGTCATAGTCTGTATTGTCCGATGAATGATTCTGGACACCGTTATCAACGCAAATAACAGACTTTCCTTTTTTCTTCAATTCTTCCGCAATCATGGCTGCAGTCATGCTCTTCTCACTTTCCGAAAGGCCTTCCACAATCATTAAATTTGTCTTCATTATTCTTCCTTCTCTCCTTCTCTTTGAAAGGACAGGTACCTTGTTCCCTGAAAAGAAAGCTTTCCCTTATCCCCTTCCACCAGCATTCCATATTCGGTTCCGCTGACCGAAAACTCCATTCTGTCTCCACTCTCCACTTGAAAAGTGACATAATAGATCGTGTTGGAAGCAACATGAGCGGTATGGTTCACATTTGCATGGTGATGATAAGACACATCAGAGCGTTTTGCGACCACCACAGCCGACACTGTCAGTCTGGGAGAGTTGTTATTTTTATTCCAGGTGCCGAGTCCTTTTACTGCCATGACAACAAATGATCCAATCACCAGAATAAAAACAATAGCAAACATGCCTTCAAACAAACCATATGCTGTATCAAATTCTGTATACATCTTCTTCCCTCTTTCTGTATAAATAAACTTTTCACTGTTACCGTTTTCCCTCCCACTCAAGGAGGAATTCATCCACATACTCATGCATAAACCTGTCTCGGTGCTCTGCAATTTCTTTTGCAGTCGAGGTATTCAAAAGCTCTTTTAAGAGAAAAAGCTTCTCATAAAAATGGTTTATGGTTGTTGAAATATGATTTCTGTATTCGTCTCCTGTCATATTCAGAGACGGCTTGCTATCAGGATCATAAATGACTCTATTGTGATTTCCGCCATAGGAAAAGGCACGTGCGATACCGATTGCTCCGATAGCATCTAGTCTGTCTGCATCCTGTACACACTTTCCTTCCAAACTCTGCGGCGTCACAGGATTGCCCTCAAAAGAAACCTCTTCAATAATGGTACAGACATCAGAAATAATTCTGTCATCTATGCCGCATTGTTTCATAAAAGAAACTGCGTTTCCCTTTTCTTCATAAGTATCCGGAGAAATTTTTCTGTCATCTACATCATGTAGAAGTGCTGCCAGACGGACAACAAAAAGATTCGCCTGCTCTTTCTTGGCAATTTCTTCTGCCAGTTTATAGACCCTGAACGAATGCCAGTAATCATGTCCACTGTAGTCATCAGCAAAATATTCCTTGATATACTGAATCGCTTTCTGAATCACAGCCTCTTCCATAAGCAGGCCTCCTTTTCCAATCATCCTGTATAGGCATCACCGGCATCATTTTTAAAATTTTGTTTTTCAAGCCATTCTTTTTCTTCTTCCGTTTCCGGAATGTCAATTCTTTCGATCTTGAAGATCACCGGTCTTGTGCCATCGTTACAGCAGGCAATCATCATTCTGTCATCATTCGTCCAGTTGCGCATGATAGAGCCTCCCTGTAATGCGGTATACACATATCTGCTGATCGCATCCCATGCTTCGCCACAGAATTTTCCGTTCATCAAATGATAAAAATCATCTCGTTCATTTGTCCTTTTCAAAACAAATGTATCCCCTTTCTTGAAAAAAGGACACGGACCCGATTTTGGATCAGCAAGATATTTCTCCTGATAATCCGTGAATACTTTTGTTTCCAATACTGTAATTTTACATTCATACTGCATACGCATTTCCTCCATAAATCAAATTCTTCTTACTATCTTTTCTTATTGGGTTTCCATTTTATTTGTCTCTTATCTGTGTTCTTCTAGATATTTCATAAATTCTGGCGTTTAATATCAATATTTAATGTCCGAGTTAAAATTCTCTTCACGTTACCTGTTCGGCCCAATGCTCTGCAGTACGGAGCATCTGATGTCCAGTTTTCTCCTGTCCGATTTGAAGCAGTACAAATCCGGTGGAAACCGTCTGTAGATATCCCCACTCCCAGATTGCCTGTTCTGGGACACCCGTCAATTGGTGGAGATAATTACACCGTTCTTTTCCTTTTTCCAGCGGAAACTGATCGTATTCCTCTGTCCATTCCCGCATAAGCACACCAAGATCATAGGCTTTTTCATAAAAAATACCATCCGGATCAATCAGCTTATAGTCATCTCCCGATAAGGTTTCCAGTGTATTCCTGCCATGGGCATCGCCGTGAAGCAGCACATACTCCTCCGGATTCAAGGCTTTCTCCCTTGACTGCAAATATGCAAAGGCCTGGTCCATCACTTTCCGCGAACAAGGACGATTTAATTTTTCCCATGTTTCTCCAAGAAACTCCCGAAACCATGATACCGAATCCTCTCCTTCCGGAAGATCTGCATCTGTAACAGGAATTTCCCATACTTTTTCCAGGGCAGAACAGATCATTTCAAGCTGTCTGTGAACAGAACAGCCCGGTTGCTGAATCGGTTTCCCCAACCGTTCCAGCAGACAGGCTTTTCGTTTCAGGTCATATGCATATAGTCTCGGGAACCCGTTTCCGTCTGCCATTTTCAGCACGTTAATGCCTCTGGAAAATTCCCCGCCGAGATTTTCGGGCATATCTATTTTCAAAACATACTTTTCTCCATGTTCTCCATCAGCATAACCGACAAAAGCGTGTGTGCCGCCGAACAGAGCCTCCCCGACAGAAATATGCCATGTTTCCTCCAGTTCGGAAATCACGGAATCCAGATTGGCAAGCCATGCTTCGCCGACAGCCCCTGCCGATTTGGCGCGGCTTATGACAAGCGGCGGAATCTTTCTCCGGCTTTCTTCCCTCTGTTTTCCACGTAAAGTGCTGCTTAAAATACGATAAAAGGTTTCCCTGTCAACGGTTTTCGCGATTTCTACATTCCCGTCCGGCGAAGGCATAAAAGCAGTGCCTCCCATATTGTTTTTCTGCTCTGTCTCTACCCGCACTGTTCCCCGTTCAAACTGGCAGACTTCCGGATGAAACACACAGACGGCAGCCAGCGGATCGTGCAGCGTCAGCTTTTCCGAATGCTCCAGCCACGCATTGCCAAAAGAAAAGACTGCTTTCATCAAATCACTGTCCGGTCTTAAAAGGATTTCTGCCTGTTCAGCGTCGATCGTAAGACTGTCTGTAACCTCCAACGGAACTGCCCGGTTATCGCTGTTCGTGTTGAAAATACAATCTTTGAAGCCAACGGATCTGCCCAGGAATTCCAGTTATAATAAGGATCCGGCAACGGTTCTTTACCAAAATATCCATTCATGACATATAATCCCTTCAGCAGATCAGCGGCATCGGGATAAGTACAGAACATGGTGGCAATGTTGGTCATATTGCCGATTCCAATTAACACCACTTCGTGCGGATTTTCTTTTATTTTATTTTCTGATACAGAAAAGCAGGGGCATCTCCTTTTTCAAACGTGCTGTGCTTCCAGAATTTCAACGCTTCCGCACCGTCCGGCGTCGGATAGACCGGAACCGGCTGCATTGTACTGTCAAGCCCTGCCACGATCGGGATCTCTTTCCCAACAGTCCTGCATACTGCGTCAGCAACCGCTGCCCGTTTTTCCGGCTCACCGCAGACGGTTGTAATCCCAATCAGGTCGCACTGCGGTTCTTTTAATAAGTAAGCAAGGCAGATTGCATCATCAATATCTCCGCCAATATCTGTATCCAGCAAAATTTTTTCCATCTTTTATAATCTCCTCCTGTATTTTAATGATTGATACAAGAGTTTATTGAAATTCCCATGAGATTCCTCCTTAGAAATCATTGTTTTCTCAGCAGAGTTTCTTCTCTGCTTTCCATTCAAACTTAATGCCCGGCAATTGTTCTGCCAAGCATGTAAACCCCCATCAGCATCTCTCCCACGGCTAATCCCAGGAGAATCCCAGAGAGAAAATCTTTTATATCGGTTCCTCCCAACGTATAGGAACAGGCCTGCAAGGCAATTCCCATTACAATCAGCAGAATCCCATATAAAAGCTTTTGCTGTTTCTCCAATTCCTGTGTCCGCCTCAACAGATCCATAATCTGATCCTCATCATAGGAACGCACACTTTTCTCTTCTGCTTCTTCTCCATCCATCAGCTCCGCAACTGTGATTTCCAGTTCTTCACATAAACTTTTCACAACAGCATAATCCGGCATACATTTTCCGGTTTCCCATTTTGAAATCGTTTTATTCGATACACCAATCTTCTCTGCCAGCTGCTCCTGCGTCAGATTTTTCTCTTTCCTTTTTCGTGCCAGAAATTTTCCTGTAGTAAGCTGATTCATCCGATCTACCTCCATTTACTATCAATCCTAATGGAAGAATATCCTTTTTCTGCCCAAAACTCGACCCCTTATTTGGAGAATTTACGTGGAATTGCGGATAACATTCTATTTACTATTGTACCAAGTCGCTGGCGCGACGGCTAGTGCAAGGTACATAATTCCGCTACT
>NZ_JBKSWG010000050.1:0-6682 GCF_047234585.1 Sellimonas sp.
AAAGTTCAACGCCAGCGTCTGCTGGTTGTGATCACTCAGGATTCCGAGAGATCATATTTTTTATTTTTTCTGTCTATCTGGACAGTTCCAGAAGCAGTTCTCTTACCACTTTACATGCCGTGGCAGTGGACGCCCCGCTTGTATCCATAGGCGGACACAGCTCGTTGACGTCACATCCTTTTATGTCTGCGTCTTTGCAGACAGTGTGAATGGCATTTAAAAGTTCCATAAATGTCACTCCTCCGGCCTCCGGCGTCCCGGTTCCCGGAAAAACAGAAGGATCCAGCACATCCAGATCCACTGTCAGGTAGACTGGCTTTCCTTTGATCTGTCTGACTGCTTCCGCAAGTCCGGTAAAGTCAAATTTCTGAAGGGAAGTATGCCCCTCTTTTGCCCACTCAAACTCCCAGCGTTCGCCAGAGCGGATTCCAAACTGGAAGATCCTTCCATCTCCCAGAATATCCCAGCATCTGCGTATCACGCTGGCATGGGAAAGCTCTACTCCGAGATATTCATCCCGCAGATCCGTGTGCGCGTCAAAATGAATGATATGGAGATCCGAATATTTTTCCGCTATCGCCCGTATGCTCCCGAGAGTCACGAGATGCTCTCCCCCTATCATAAACGGAATCTTTCCGTCATCCAGTATGATCTTTGTTCGCTCTTCGATGGCTGAAAGCACCTTTTCAGAATCTCCTATAGGGAGTTCGATATCCCCGCTGTCAAAGTAATAATTATAATCCGTCATATCCTTGTCCTGATAAGGACTGTATGTCTCCAGTCCATAGGATTCATTCCGGATAGCCTGGCTTGCAAACCGGGTGCCCGGCCGATAAGATGTGGTAGAATCAAACGGTGCCCCGAAAAGAACGATCCGGGCATCTTCGTATTCTGCGTCACATCCGATAAATGTCATTACGTTTTTATTCAACATCTCTTAACAACTCCTCCACATAAACCGGCAGCGCAAACACGCCGTAATGAAGTCTTGGTTCGTAGTATCTTGTGCTGATTCCTCTGAGTTTCCATCCCACTCCGTTGAGATCGTTCAGCGGATGGTACTTTTTGGATGCAAATCCAAACAGCCAGTGTCCGGATGGATATGCCGGAATGTGCGCCTGATACACTTTACAGATTGGGAATGTCTCCACAATCCGTTTGTGCATCCTCTGACACTGAAACGCCTCTTCTTCATAGAATGGGCTCTCATTTTGGTTGATCATGATCCCGTCATCACGCAGGGCATTGTAGCAGTTCCCATAAAATTCTTTCGTGAAAAGCCCTTCCCCTGGCCCGAACGGGTTCGGAGAATCGATGATGATCAGATCGTACTCCGATGTTCTGGATCGGATAAATCGAAGTCCGTCCTCATTGTAGATTTCTACCCTGCTGTCATTGAGACTGCAGGCAATCTCCGGTATATATTTTCTGCACACTTCCACAAGCAGTGGATCCACTTCTACCACGTCGATCTTTTCCAGAGAGTCATACTTAATCAGTTCCCGGACAACGCCTCCGTCTCCTCCGCCGATGACAAGAACATTTTTTACGTCCGGATGGACAGCCATCGGCACATGGGTAATCATCTCATGATAGATAAATTCATCCTTTTCCGTCAGCATCAAATCCCCGTCAACAACAAGCACTTTGCCGAAATCTTCCGATTCCAGAACATCGATGCGCTGGAACTCGCTTTCTGCACTGAAAAGCTGCCGTTTGATGCGCAATGAGAGCTTTACATTGTCAGTATGCTCATCAGAAAACCACATTTCCATCGTCTTATCTCTCCTTTAATACATTGAGTCGTTCGATCTTCTCGTCCTCAGGTCCTGTCATAGAACAGCCTTTTTCTTTTGCATACAATATGTAATCTATGATTTTGTCCGTGATGGCTTCCCCAGGTGCCAGAATCGGAATTCCAGGAGGGTAGCACATGACGAACTCACTGCAGATCCGTCCCTTTGTCTCCCGGATTGGAAGGGATTCTTTCTCCGCATAGAAAGATTCCTGCGGTGTCATGACAACGTCCGGCGCGATGTATTCCTGCGTGAGCATGCCGGTCTTGTCTTTCTGATAGCGCCGCTTTATGTCCGCAAGTGCACTTACCAGACGCTCTACCTCCTGCTTTCGGTCGCCGATGGAAAGGTATGCAAGAATATTTCCCAGATCGCCGAACTCGATCTGTATGTCGTATTCATCACGCAGGATATCATACACTTCAATTCCGGCAAGGCCGATATCCAGAGTATGCACGGAAAGTTTTGTCGTATCAAAATCAAAGATACTGTTTCCGTTGATCTTCTCCCCGGCAAAAGCGTAATAACCGCTGATCTGGTTGATCTCTTCTCTTGCATAATGGGCAAGCTCAGCCACTTTGGCAAACGCTTCCTTTCCACGAAGTGCCAGATTCCTTCTGGAAATATCAAGACTTGACAAAAGCAGGTAAGATCCGCTTGTCGTCTGAGTTAAGTTGATGATCTGTCTTACATATCCCGCATTCACATTTGGTCCAGTCAAAAGGAGAGAGCTTTGCGTTAAACTTCCTCCGGACTTGTGCATGCTCACAGACGCCATATCTGCCCCTGCCGCCATGGCAGACACCGGAAGTCCTTCCCCGAAATAGAAATGTGTTCCGTGCGCCTCATCCGCCAACACTTTCATTCCGTATTCATGGGCGATCTTTACAATGCTCCTGAGGTCTGAACAGATCCCGTAATATGTCGGATTATTCACGAGTACCGCCACCGCGTCCGGATTCTCCCGGATGGCTTCTTCTACCTGGCTTAATTTCATGCCAAGGGAGATCCCAAGGTGCTGATCCACATCCGGATTGACATAGACCGGCTTTGCACCGCAAAGTACGAGAGCGTTTATCACACTTCGATGTACATTTCGGGGCATGATGATCTTATCCCCCTTCTTGCAGCAGGAAAGAACCATACTCTGGACGGCGGATGTTGTCCCTCCTACCATCAGAAATGCATGTGCCGCCCCGAACGCTTCCGCTGCCAGCTCTTCCGCCTGTTTGATAACAGAAACCGGATGACAGAGGTTATCCAGGGGTTTCATGGAATTTACATCGATCCCCACACATTTGCTTCCCAGAAGCTCCACTAGTTCGGGATTTCCCCGGCCATGTTTGTGTCCCGGGACATCAAACGGAACGATCCGCATCTTTCGGAACCGTTCCAGCGCCTCATAAATCGGCGCATGCTTTTGTGCTGAAATATCCATCTTTCCTCTTCCTTTCTTCGTTTGTCTTCCTTCTGCGCAGCGTCAGCTTCTGAAGGGCCGTCTTATTCTCCCGGGAAGTCACAAGGGCTCTCCGACAAAATAAAAAAAGACACAGGCACCGGCATCTTTGCATGCCGTCTGCTTGTGTCATTCTATTTCCGTCTGTTCTGTACGGATACGAATTCTGTCTTAAATCTTAAATTCAAATATATTCAAGACAAATCATGGGTTTAGAGTCTATATAGCAAATATTTTTACTTTTATTACTCTTATTGACCGTTTCACAAGTTGTAACATGCCTGTATGCATATTCGGTTATAAAGTAACCAACTTATAAAATTTGAGCTTCTAACTCAATCAATAATGCGGCTATCTGCCGCTTAAAAATATTTGCATGGAGAACTTCTGCCTACAGATCTGCCTTCCATACGTGCCTAGTTTAGCACATATGTCTTTCTTATACAAGAGAAATTTACAATCTTTGTCGATTTTTTCAAATCTGCTTTTTATTAAAACAGAACACCGCTCCGAGACAAAACAACAAGATCAACACTGCTGCCGTCACAGCAGCTCCGACAAAATCCCCTGGTTCTGTCCCGCCTGTAAGTATCGATATGGGGGCGAGAAGACGCAGAGGGATGATGTCTGACAGAGCCGGGATCATTTCCAGAAAATAGGACAGGATCACACTCCCTCCCACTGCTCCCAATACCGCAGCCTGACTGTTAAAGACGGAAGAGAAAAATAAAATGGCTGTGATCAGAAGAATACCGAAAAGATAGACATAGCCCGCTGCATGCCAAGGGTACCGTATCTCTGTGTTATCCCAGAAATATACTGTATAAGCAAACGCTGTCCCATAAGACATCCAGTAGCAGACTGTCCATACTGTCAGCAGTACGCTTCCTTTTGCTCCTATGACTTTCCACCTTTTCATTCCTTTTGTCAGGATGTTGACAAACGTTCCTTTCTGATATTCGTTTGTCATTACAGAACTGAACACAAGTCCAAAGAGGATCAACGCCAATGGTGCATTTTTGTAAAACTGCTGCCAGGAACTGATGGCAGTGATCTCCATTGTTTTCATTGATATCCCTGCCTCGGAAAGGCTGTCGGAAAAGGCCTCCATGATAAACGGGGTCAGTTTGGCAAAAGCCGGAGCCATAATACCAAAAAGGAAAAAGACTGCAAGCATGATCCACCCTTTCCCGGAACGGTACAGTTCCAGAAATTCTTTTTTGACAAATGCCTTGTACTGTCTCATCTTCCTACTACCTCCATAAAAAGTCTCTCCAAAGTCAGCTCCCTCATTTCCACCCGCTTGGGGCAGATATGGGCGCTGGAAAGCGCTGTGAGAATTCGCTCCATCTCTTTTTCTGTCCCCTTTTCATAAACAATCTGTCTTTTTCCGGTACGCTTTCCGCCAGGATAATCTATCAGAAAACGTTCCGCTTCTTCTTCCCGGACAAAATCTACTTCCACTCCTTCCCCAGGGTGCAGATTGCGAATCTCATCCATACTTCCGCAAAGCTTCAGTGATCCTTGATGCAAAACCCCTACCTGATCACAAATTCGTTCTACATCGGACAAGATATGTGTCGAAAACAGAACCGTGGTCTTTTCCTTCACAGACTGAAGAATGTCCAGAATTTCTTTTCGTCCGGTTGGATCAAGGGCCGATGTCGGTTCATCGCAGATCAGAAGTTTTGGCTCGTTCATAAGAGCCTGTGCGATCCCAATCCTCTGCTTCATTCCCCTTGAGAAACCAGCGATCTTCCTATTTTCCCCGGAAAGCCCCGTAAGTTCCAGCATTTCCATCGCCCGTTTTCGGTTTTCGTACGCTGGAATTCCTGTTATATCCCCGCAAAACATCAGATATTCCATCGGCGTCATAAAAGAGTAGAATTCCGGTACATCCGGAAGGTACCCGATATAGCCATTTGTCTTATTTTCCCCATATTTGACCTTTTTTCCGCAAACACGGATTTCTCCTCGATCCGCCTTACACAGTCCGAGAATCATTTTCATCGTCGTCGTCTTTCCTGATCCATTTTCTCCGATAAATCCATAAACCGTGTGGTGCGGCACGGAAAAACTAAGATCATCAATAACTACTCTGTTCCCAAACCGTTTAGAGACATGTGAAAGTTCCAGAACCGCATTCATTATTCATCCTCCTTACCAAAAAGAAAATAAAGGATAGGACCCCAGAACTGCATGCCAATGATCGTCACGGCAACCCAGATCGCCCTGTTTCCTCTCTTATAATTCCGGTGTGTCAAGATATGTCTCAGCGTGACTCCGACAAGGATCATCTCAACAACAAAAATCGGTATCAGAAACGGAATGATTTCCCTTATCATGCTATTCATATGATTCTGCCTCCTTATCTATTTTTTTTTGAAGCTTTTGAAAATCCGGACGGAGTTTCAGGCTTTCAAAGGCCGGATGATTCAGACTGGCACGGACATTCTCCGAGATCAGATTTTTGTGCCGCACACTCTGTGCGCCAAGATCCAGCCGTTCGATCCACACATACATCCGGTTAAAAAAAGCATCTCCTTTAAGCTCTGCACCTTTTTGGGACATTCGAACTGCAAGGTCAACAAATTTCTCAAGCCTTGCCATAGCTTCGTCATGTTCGGAAAGTCTGCTGAAATATAACGCGCTTTGATAATAGTAGCCTGCCGCACAGTTTGGGTGGAGTTCTTCAAGTTCAAATAGTCTGAGAAGTCCATCCATCCTCTTTGCAGCTTCCCTCCCGAGAGCCTCTTCTCCCACGCATAACTCCATATACTTTTCTCCGCATGCAATCAATTCCAGAAGGCTCATATACATGCTGATCTGCACAAAGTTTTCCGCCTCTTCCTTCCTCCCGGCATTTTCGTATGCCTGTATCAGGATGCCGGAAGATTGAAAATGCAAAGGATCCAGCACATCTTCCAGATCTCCGATGACTTCCATCGGCTTTCCCATCTGGAGATTGATAATCGAACGGATAAAAAGTGCATCTTTGCATATTCCAATATCTTTACAGTTCTTCTCGATATGAATGCAAAGACCGACTGTTTTTTTCAGTATTTCCTTTTGTCTTTCGCCATCCTCTGTCAGCATAAAATGATTGAGCCAAAGGATACAAACCTGAAGCAGGAAAGGATAGCAGGCGTAATACTGTCTGGCCAGTTTTTCACTCTTTTCCATAACAGCTTCAAATGGTTTTTTCGCAAAATCTTCTGCCAACTCCTGATAGGTCTGTCTGATCTCCTCTTTTCCCATCAGCGCTTCATAACCGATCAGTCCATCAATACTGACATCGAAAAATGTCGCCAGTTTCGGCAAAATCAGGATATCCGGAAAGCTTTGCCCGGTATCACATAGTTAAAGATATTGGTATCATTCAATCAATTTTGCCGATAAAGCGGTAGAAGATTTCTACCTCCTGTTCCCG
>NZ_JBKSWG010000051.1:0-6674 GCF_047234585.1 Sellimonas sp.
TATCGAAAAAATCCTTAATTTTCAAGGGAAAAAGACTTGACTTAATAGGGAGGTGTAAAAAATGAATAAGAAAAGATGGAAACAGGCAGGTGCAGCCGTTTTTATGACAATACTTCTTATGACAGGATGTTTCTTATCCAGCAGCAGTGAAAATCGTGGGGAAGAAGAATCAGGGGAAACGGAATTCTTCGCCATGAATACTTATCTTACATTCCAGGCCTACGGAGAAGCGGGAACTATAGGAAATGCATTGAAGGAAGCGCAGGAGAGAGTGGAGGAACTGGAAAAGAAATGGTCTGTGACAGATCCGGACAGTGAAATTTACAAACTTAACCACAGCAAGGAGAGAAGCACGGTGCTTTCAGATGATACGGCGGAAGTAATACGTTTCGCGCTTAGTATGGCGGAGGAAACTGGCGGAAGACTGGACCCCACCCTTTATCCTGTGCTCCGGGCCTGGGGATTTACGACAGAGGATAACAGGATTCCTGGGCAGGAGGAGCTTTCGGAATTGCTTGAGAAAACCGGATACGAGAAGATATCTATGGAAGGGAACCGTCTTACCATACCGGAAGGCATGGAGATTGATCTTGGCGCCGTCGGAAAAGGATACGCGGGAGATGAAGCGGCAGAAGTGTTGAAAAAATATGGAATTGCATCGGCGCTTCTGAACCTGGGAGGAAATGTCCAGGCTGTAGGCAGCAGACCAGACGGAAGAGACTGGCGGTTGGGTATCCGTAGTCCTTTTGGAGAAGGAAATCTGGGCGTCCTTGAGGTGTCGGACAAGGCAGTTGTCACATCGGGAAATTATGAACGGTATTTTGTCGGAGAAGATGGAAGGACTTATGGTCACATCATGAATCCGGATACGGGCTGTCCGGTGGACAACGATCTGATATCAATGACAATCATAACAGACGAAGGGAAATGTGGAGATGCCCTTTCTACGTCCCTGTTTGTGATGGGATTGTCAGAAGCTGAGAAATTCTGGAGAGCACATCAGGATTTCGAAATGCTGGCAGTTACGGAAACCGGAGAAATTTATTTGACAGAAGGCATTGAGAACTCCTTTTCTTTGGAGACGTCTTTTCAGAAAATGAAGATCCATGTGATAGAAGAATCATGAAATAAAAAAATATAATTGACGGACAGTCCCCCGGAATGGCTCGAGAAGTGAGCGGCTCCGGGGGATTTTCTATAGAAAAAATCTGTCCAGGAATTGTCACATCTGCCGGCAGGATTATGGATAAAATAGATAAAAAATAGATGTAAAAATTGTGAAAAGTTACGTAAATGAACAAAAAGGGACTCGAGTCCTTTTTTATATGTTAAATTCCGGTTAAGATGCAAGTAAAGACGAACGAAATGAGGACAAGCCGGTATTTTTTTGTGTAAAAATGAGAACGGATGTCCATATTACAGGTAAGGGAAAGCGAGGTATGATTATGAATTATTCAGAAAACCCGAATAAACAATATCACATTCAGGTAGGAAAAGGAGATGTCGGACGTTATGTGATTCTTCCGGGGGATCCAAAACGGTGTGCAAAGATCGCAAAATATTTTGATGCTCCGGTTTTGATGGCAGACAACAGAGAATATGTGACTTATACGGGATATCTGGACGGCGAGAAAGTAAGTGTGACATCTACAGGAATCGGCGGTCCGTCCGCATCGATTGCCATGGAAGAGCTGGTTATGTCCGGGGCGGATACCTTTATCCGGATCGGAACATGCGGAGGAATGCAGCTGGATGTAAAGAGCGGGGACGTGGTAATCGCAAACGGGGCGATCCGTATGGAAGGGACGACACGGGAATACGCACCGATCGAGTTTCCGGCTGTGGCGGACATCCATCTTACCAACGCACTGATGGAATCAGCAAGGGAAATGGGAGCGCCGTACCATGTCGGCATCGTTCAGTGTAAAGATTCCTTCTATGGACAACACTCTCCGGAGCGGATGCCGGTCAGCTATGAGCTTCTGAATAAATGGGAAGCATGGAAGCGGCTTGGATGCCTGGCTTCCGAGATGGAATCGGCGGCCCTCTTTGTTGTAGCAAGCCACTTAAGAGTGCGGGCAGGATCCTGCTTCCTCGTTGTGGCAAACCAGGAACGGGAAAAGGAAGGACTGGAAAATCCGGTAGTCCATGATACCGATATGGCAGTCCGGGTAGCAGTGGGAGCAATCCGGAAACTGATTGAAGCGGACAAAAAGGCAGGAAAATAAAGGAGGGTGCACAGATGAGTGAAACACAGATTCAGGAACTGATTGAAACAGCCATTGCTCAACTTGCCTTCTCCTACACACCGTATTCCCATTTCAAAGTCGGGGCGGCTCTGCTTGCAAAAAACGGACAGATCTACACAGGATGCAATATAGAGAATGCGGCGTACACGCCGACGAACTGTGCCGAGCGGACAGCCGTTTTCAAGGCAGTCAGCGAAGGAATCCGGGAATTTGAAGCAATCTGTATTGTAGGCGGACCGGACGGAGAACTTTTGGATTATACACCACCTTGCGGAGTGTGCAGGCAGGTCATGATGGAATTCTGTCATCCGGACGAATTTCAGATTATCCTGGCAAAGGGAAAAGATGATTATCGGATTTATAAACTGAAAGATCTGATGCCTCAGGGATTTGGACCGGGCAATCTGGAAGAAAGGTAGGAGGAATATGAAACAGGCAAAACGGGTATTTGTAATTGTGATCGATTCTCTGGGAATCGGCGTCATGCCGGACGGGGAAAAGTTTGGAGATGTAGGAGTCAACACGCTCGGACACATTTCCGAATCAGTGGAGACCTTCCGGATTCCGGCGCTGCAAAAGCTTGGAATCGCAAATCTGACACAGCTTCGCCAGGTGCCGGCAGTAGAAAATCCACTTGGATACCAGGCGGCACTCCGGGAAAGAAGTAACGGAAAGGATACGATGACCGGACACTGGGAGATCATGGGAGTGGAGACGAAAGAGCCGTTCAAGACATTTACAGAACACGGATTTCCGAAGGAACTGATCGACGAACTGGAAAAACGGACCGGACACAAAGTGATTGGAAACAAGAGTGCCAGTGGAACGGAGATTATAGAGGAACTTGGAGAAGAAGAAATCGCAACCGGACATATGATTGTGTATACTTCAGCGGACTCGGTGCTTCAGATCTGTGGAAATGAAGAGACCTTTGATTTACAGGAACTGTACCGTTGCTGCGAAATTGCAAGAGAACTGACGATGAAAGAAGAGTGGAGAGTCGGAAGAGTCATTGCAAGACCGTATGTCGGAAAGAAGAAAGGCGAATTCGAACGGACCAGCAATCGCCACGACTACGCCCTGAAGCCTCCGGTAAAGACGGCGCTGAATGTGCTTAAGGACAATGGCTTCGATGTGATTTCCGTTGGAAAGATCAAGGACATTTTCGACGGAGAAGGCATCACGGAAGCATACAAATCCAAATCCTCTGTACATGGAATGGACCAGACCATCGAGCTTGCAGACAAACATTTTCACGGGCTTTGTTTCGTGAATCTGGTGGATTTTGACGCAAAATGGGGACACAGAAGAGATCCGGAAGGATATGCGAAAGAGCTGGAGATGTTTGATGAAAAATTAGCGGTTTTACTGGAAAAGCTAAGAGAAGACGATCTTTTAATCATCACGGCGGACCATGGAAATGACCCGACTTACACAGGAACCGACCACACTCGGGAGAAAGTACCGTTCCTTGCGTATTCCAGATCCATGGAAGGAAACGGAATGCTGCCGGAACAGGATACCTTTGCGGTGATCGGCGCGACGATCCTGGACAATTTCGGGCTGTCCATGCCGGAGGAGACAATCGGAACTTCCCTGCTTTCCTGTTTAAAATAAACACCATTCTACAAAAAAAGGAGGAAAAGAAGACATGAAAAGAATGAAAAAGCTTGCCGCGTTGTTTCTGGTAATCTGCATGGCGGTTTCCGTGATCGGATGCGGACCTTCCAAGTCCAGCCAGGGTACCGGGAATTCTGATTACCGTGTGGCCATGATCACGGACAGCGGCGACATAACAGACCAGTCTTTTAACCAGACAACTTACGAAGCATGTCTTGAGTACTGTACGGAAAATAATATCGATTTTACCTACAAAAAGCCGGACGGGGATACGGATTATGCCCGGATTGCCATGATCGATGTGGCCGTGGCAGAAGGATACAATATCATCGTCATGCCAGGTTATATTTTTGCACCGGCGCTGGTAGAAGTTACCTACAAATATCCAGATGTCAAATTTATTGCGCTGGATATGACGGCAGGGGACATTATTGCGGCAGCAGTTGGAAATAAATATTATGAAAACCCGGACGCTTATGAGGCATCCGACTATTATAACGTGGAAAATACGTACTGTGCAGTGTACCAGGAAGAGATTCCGGGATATATGGCAGGGTACGCAGCCGTAAAGCTGGGATACCGGAAACTTGGTTTCCTCGGCGGTCAGGCGGTACCGGCAGTTATGAGATACGGATTCGGTTATGTACAGGGAATCAATGATGCGGCAAAAGAACTTGGAATTACTGACCAGATCGAAGTTGAGTACGCCTATGGCGGACAGTTCTATGGTTCCACAGAGGTAACAGCGGCGATGGATACCTGGTACAGCCAGGGGACAGAGATCGTCTTTGCATGCGGCGGCGGTATCTTTACCTCTGCGGCAGAAGCTGCTTCAAAAGTGGGCGGAAAGATGATCGGTGTGGACAGCGACCAGTCTCCGATTATTGATGCGTACGGAGAGGGAATGACGGTAACATCCGCGATGAAAGGTCTGGGAGCGACTGTAAAGGCGATGCTGGATTCCATCATTGTAACAAACACCTGGGAAGAACATGTCGGAAAGATCGAAAACCTCGGACTTGTGTCGGGAACGGATATGGATGTCAATTATGTAGGACTTCCGGAAGATACGACACAGTGGAACGAAAACTTTACCGTAGACGATTACCACGAGCTGGTACGGAAAATCTATGACGGGGAAATTACCATCGATAATTCCACCGAAAAGATGCCGGAAGTATCTGTCAAGGTAAACGAAAGACAAGGATCGATCATGTAAAGTATACCGGAAGGAGGAAGCGAAAATGGGAGAATATGCAGTGGAAATGCTTCACATTACCAAGAGATTTCCTGGGATTGTGGCGAACGATGACATTACGCTTCAGTTGAAAAAAGGCGAGATCCACGCGCTCCTTGGAGAAAACGGAGCGGGGAAATCCACGTTGATGAGCGTGTTATTCGGACTGTATCAGGCGGAAGAAGGAGAAATCCGCAAAGACGGGAAAAAAGTAGAAATCAAAAATCCGAACGACGCCAACGCACTGGGAATCGGAATGGTGCACCAGCACTTCAAACTGGTAGAATGTTTTTCTGTGCTGGACAATATCATTCTCGGCGCAGAGCCGGTGCAGGGCGGATTTCTGAAAAAAGACGAAGCAAGAAAAAAGGTAATGGAATTGTCAAACCGGTATCATCTGCAGATTGATCCGGACGCCAAAGTGGAGAATATCACAGTTGGAATGCAGCAGAGAACGGAAATTTTAAAAATGCTGTACCGGGACAATGAAATTCTGATTTTTGACGAGCCGACGGCAGTGCTGACCGTGCAGGAAATCGAGGAACTGATGCAGATCATGAAGGGACTTGCAAAGGAAGGAAAGAGTATCCTTTTCATTTCCCACAAGCTCAACGAGATCATGGAAGTTTCTGACCGCTGTACGGTTTTAAGAAAAGGAAAATACGTCGGAACTGTCGAAACAAAAGACACGACGCCGGAGAAGCTTTCCGCCATGATGGTAGGAAGAAATGTCTCCTTTAAAGTAGAGAAAAAACCGGCCGAGCCTGGCGACGTGGTGCTGGATGTGAAGGACATGACCGTTGCCGGACAGAATAAAAAGGATGCGGTGCAGGATGTCAGCTTCCAGGTGCGAAAAGGCGAGATTGTATGCGTCACAGGAATCGATGGAAACGGCCAGACAGAACTTGTTTACGGACTTTCCGGTCTGGAGCCGTTAAAGAGCGGAAGCATCCATATGAACGGAAAAGATATTACAAAAGCATCTGTCAGGGAACGCTCCACTTCCGGAATGAGTCACATTCCGGAAGACCGGCATAAGCACGGACTGGTTCTGGATTATTCTCTGGAGGACAATCTGGTGCTGCAGCGCTACTTTGAACCGCAGTTTACAAGCAAGGCCGGACTGATGAAGCGAAAAGAAATCCGGGAATACTCGGACCGCCTGATCGAAGAGTACGATATCCGTTCCGGACAGGGATCCTCTACTATCGTACGTTCCATGTCGGGGGGAAATCAGCAGAAGGCGATTATCGCAAGAGAGATCGACAAGAATCCGGATCTTCTGATTGCGGTGCAGCCGACACGGGGAGTCGACATCGGAGCAATTGAATCGATTCACAGGCAGCTGATCGAGCAGCGGGATGCCGGAAAGGCAGTCCTTCTGGTCAGCCTGGAACTGGATGAAGTCATGGATGTGCCGGACCGGATTCTCGTCATGTACGAAGGAAGACTTGTCGGGGAATTCAAACCGGATGAAGTGACGGTGGAAGAACTTGGTCTTTATATGACCGGCGCCAATGCTCATGTACGGTAAGGAAGCAAGCAACCGAAAACAAGAGATAGACCGC
>NZ_JBKSWG010000052.1:0-4565 GCF_047234585.1 Sellimonas sp.
CGGTGTTTATCAGCGGAACGTGTTATATCTTATCATCCCTCCTTATAAATGTCAATACCTTTTTTTCATTTTTTTATTTTTTCTTATCTTCCTATAATATTCCCTGTTTTTGCGATATTATACATGCCCGGACCCCCATAGAATTGCAGCAGGAACAGACAATAAAACAGAGCTCTGCCGGTTAGCGGAGCCCTGTCACAACATTCCATATATAGTTGTTTTTATATAGAAAACTCAGGAACGGATTTTCCTGTATCATTCGAAGCATGTCTTTTCCTATGTCCGTGGCATACAGCAACGTCACAATCAGAAAAAAGATCCACACAACTGTAAGCGCAATCATGAGCCCAAGAGCTGCCCCTGCAAGCCTGTTGAGCCCTCCTATGATCGGCAGCATTGCGATAACATCAAACACATACAGCAGTATTCTGATCAGCAGTGAGGTCGACAGAAAGATCAGAACTGCCGAAATGATGTTTATGATCAGTTTTGCAGCCCCTTTTGCAATATAATCCGCAAAGCTGTCTGCTCCCATCAGCGAATACGCTTCTTTATTGTTGTTATCCTGAAGAAATTCTTTAAACACAGCAGGAATATCCGCATTTTCTATGATCTGAGTCTGTACATTTCTTGGAATCTCTATATTCTGCAGCTGCTCCTGTATTTGCTGTGTATTTCCGTCCGGCATCGGTATGTCGCCCGCCACTTGTTCCCATGATTCTGTCAACTGTTCTGTCATTGCTGTCTCGCATTTTTCTTCGATCCAATCATCCAGTTTTGTATATGTGGCAATCCCATCGCTTACATATGGCGTCAGAAATACTACGAGCATCAGTGTGACAACAGTAGCCGCCAGCGAAACAGCAATCCTTACGGCTCCCCTTACATATCCTGCAACTGCTCCGATCAACAGGATCCCGATTGTTATATATAAAATCCAATTCATATACTCTCCTATTTTGTCAGTCGTACTGTTTTTGTTCCATTTGCATCTACTACCAAATATTTATTGATCCCTTTTAACGGAAAAATGTCCTTGATATTTGTACCCATCTTTCCATCGAACCGATGAACTCCGCTGTCGGTATATATACTGCATTTTTCTCCGTCATACATCAATACTTGTCCTTTTTCTATTTTTACTTTGCTGTAATCGCCTTCAAAGTCTTTAGATATAACTTCTTTTCCGTCATAATCAAACAGTTTCAGCTCGTATCCGGCTTTATCTGTATTTTTTAATATGATACCAAGGTATTCCTTGTCATAGCAGATGCTTTTGATTTCTTTGGAAATTTTTACATATTCCTTTTCTTTTGGTTTGGTTCCATTATATAAAACAAAGCCGCCATCGCCTATCGCCACAGACTTTTCATCGGATACGAAATATACGCTTGGCATAACTGTATCCTCATATGTTTTGCCGCCTACACGGTATTTCCCATCTTCATCTTTGTTTCCGAAATCATAGTAAACCAGCTCGGTGTCCGGGTTCCCGTCTTTTATGGAAACATAAGAGACGAGCAGTGTTGTTCCATCCGGAGATAACGCAAGATCTACCGGATATCCCTGCTCTACAGCAGATACTTTATATTCCAGAAGCAGGTTTCCTGCCGCATCATAACACTGGATAGATGGGGTATTTCCTTCTTTCAGTATTACCGCCGTGATCCCTTTTTCAGAAACTGCTGTTCTCTCGATCGGCAATTCGGTCTGAACCTCCCCTTTCAAGCCTTTTTTGCCAAATATCAAGATGCTGTTTCCTCCATTATCCGCTACCACCGCCGATTCTTTGTTTACTTCCACGACTGGATTTTGTATCTGGCAATCCTCTTTCCACAATTCTTTCCCGTCTGTGTCAAACAAAACCACTCCGTCTCTGCTGCAGCGGAGGATATTCTCGTCAAACCTTGCGTAACTGCTCCTCCCAGTGCCGGCCTCCTGTTCCTGGCTGATTACCGAGACGTCCGTATACGTCTGCAGTGTGATGGTAAGATATGCAGTCAGAGCTGCAGCTGCACACACACTTACGATAACCCATTTGCGTATCGTCTTGTTTGGAAGCTTCCTTTTCTTTTCCGTATTTGTTTTCTTTCCATCCGAAGCTTTGATATCCCACGAGAAGACTGTGTCGCTCTTGATCTTCGGTTCCTTTTTGGGCATATCGCTGGCTTTTTTGCCCCTTTTTCGGATCTCCAGTGCTACGCCTGGCTTTGTAAGATCCGGGATATCTTTTTTCTTCGCAATGTGAAATCTTTTCTTTTTTTCGTCCTTCATATTGCTTTCCCCTTTGTATTTTATTTATACTGTTCTGTTTCACATTATCATAACATACTTTTTCCTATGGCAACAATAATTTTTGCCCAATGTAGATCAGATTGCCGTTTGAGAGCCCATTCATCTTTTTAATAGCATTTACCTGCGAAAGATCCCCATATATCTTTTTGCTGATGCTTGCCAAAGTATCTCCTTTCTGCACAGTGTAGATACCTTCCTCTGCATCATAGGCACTTCCGACGGCTTCCTGGATATCTTCCTCATTGACTGCATTTTTTTCTTCTCCCGCTGTTACTTTTTCATCCGTCTTCGTCGTGCCTTCGCCTGCCACGGATGCAGAAAGTTTTTCGATCGATGTCTGAACCGCCTTGATCTTATCGTAATTGTTTACCATCGTTACTCCGATGACCAGTATTACAACAAGAAGGAGTGTGCTGGCTGCATACAACACTTTATTGTTCTGCTTTTGATCAGACTTTTCCAGCTTTTCCCTTACAAGGTTGCGAAAATCCTTCGCAGCTCGATCTGCAACAGGTTCACTGGGCGTCACTTTATTTTCCTTTCTTGTGGAGATCATATAATTTTGCATATCCGGATTTTTCTCATAATATACGTAGTGCCCGTTGATCTGCATCAGATCTTTATATTTGTATGCAAAAAACAGTTCTTCTTTTTCCTTTGGATCTTTTATCACAAAAATACTATTTTCCTCCGGAAATTGTTTTTCATGAACAGAAGCCATCTGTTCATCGACAGCCATAGCATGTCCCGGAAAAATAAGGCACCAACCAAGAAGGGCCTTATTTCCAAAATATTCTTTGCACTCTTTCATCGCTTTTTCCATTGTTTCTTCCGGCAGATCCACTTTATTTCCTTCTCTTTTTATATCCGATATCTTAAGCGCTCCCGATATGTATACACAGTCCTGCCCGTCTGTCATCCCTTTTTCCCCTATGAGAAATGCTCCCTGAGGTTCTTCTTCTGTCTTGTCGCAAAGCTGGTTTAAAAATGTATCAACGTAGTCCTCTACATAGATTTTGGGGCTGTCGGACACATTTCCTATCTGACGTACGTTTTTTGGAAACTGTTTTTCCATATATTCTCACCTCATATTCATATTTTTTCTCATCATAGCATAGGCCAGGCGCCGATTTTATCGCTTCATGTCAGCTGTACCAAAGAAAAAAACGACAGAATAACTGCAAAAAAGAAAAGACCTGCCCACTTTTTTGCAAGTCTTTTCATTCTTTTTTGTTTTTTTGTTTTTCCGAATCGGTTTTTGTCAATTTACAGTCTTTCTTTTTCCTGTCTCCAGACTTCCGCAGTATTTATCCGTCAGGACAGTGATCCATCCTTCTTTCGTCCTCGGAAAACGAAAAAATGTGAGCGGCCACATATGGGTCAGGATAATATCTTTTTCTATCCTGTTAAGTTCAAAAAATTTGACTGCATTTTTGTAGGCGGCCCGGGGATGTGTGATTCCGTGCAAACAATCCCCCGTTTTTCTTCTATGTGTGTGCCAGTCATAAAGGAAGAGATCGTGAAGCATACCTCCTCTTGCGGCTGATCTTGCATCCAGATGAAAAAACCTGCACCAACAGTAATTATAAAACGCCACATTCAGGCAATGCTGATAGCAGTTTGACGCACCGTGATGCGGATACAGCTTCATGCGCAGGACTACCGGATGTTCCGCCAGCTCTTTTACACAGTCGTAAAAGTCTTCCCGCCAGTCTCTCCTGTACTTTTCTTTTCTGTCGTTGAGGCGGCTTTCCGTATCCCGGAACCAGAGCATCTCCTATATCCTCCGAAACTGTTCCACATCAAGAACAAAGACAGTGGCACCTCCTACTTCTACCGTGATCGGTATATAGGAATAGCTTATCATGGAGAGATCGCCCTGAGGATACGGCGTCGTCACTTCAACCTGTTTTCTCTTTGCACATTCTTTTTCCAATATCTTGAAGACTTCGTCTACCTGTTCATCCTCTACACCAAGCATGAGCGTAGTATTTCCTCTCTTGAGGAAACCACCGGAACTTGAGAGTTTCGTCACACGGAATTTCTTCTCGTTCAGACGCCGTACCGCTTTATTTGTATCATCATCGTGTACAACCGCAAAAATCAGTTTCATAATACATTCCCCTTTCACTATTTTGCTTACTGGAATTATATCACAATTTCCCGCGCTGATGCACACGTTTTCTGATAATTTATTCAAAATCTTTTCCAAAATCTCGGGAGTTTGACAGTTGCATAATTAAAATAGTACGTGCAGGCCGCATAAAGCC
>NZ_JBKSWG010000053.1:0-3090 GCF_047234585.1 Sellimonas sp.
CCGATGGGGGAGCCATCGGTCTTTTGAGGGGAGTATAAATAATTAATAAGGGGTGTAGAAAGTCTGCTTTCTACAAATGTTAGTATAATATAAGATGCACGAAAAAGCAAGTAAAAATATTAAAAAAACCTTAAATTGCCAAAAGAAAATCTTATTTTTGCATGTATTGCGCGAGCCCCCAATTATTGGAAGATGGAATGCGAATAAAAAAAGCCCTGTCTGACATAATAACAGTGTACCATAAATCAACAAGGAGGACATGGAAATGGCAAAGAATTATAATAATTCCAACAATATGAACAACATGAACAAAAATAAAACAGAAAGCAATGCTTACGGTGCTTCTTACTCTTCTTATGCGGATGAGCAGACAAGAAACAAGAATAAGGCATCTGAAAATGCGACAAGAAATGCGTCCAAAAATAAAACATCCAACAAATCTACAAACAAAACATCTGACTGCCATAAAAACTATAACGACTATAACAACAGCAACTATTAATCCGATTCGGGCAAAAAATATCGGATAAAGAAAGGCTTCACTGTTTCGGGCTCCGAAAACAGTGGAGCCTTTTTGTATCTTCCTATCCGAGTTCGGGTTGACAAGTCTTCCGACAGAACGTAAGATAGAGAAAGAATGAATAGAGGAGAAGAAAGCAAAGTATGCAGATGGAATATATTGTACCGTGTCATTTTGGGCTTGAGGCAGTTTTGAAAAGAGAGATCACAGACCTGGGCTATGAGATCGCGCAGGTGGAAGACGGCAGAGTCTCATTCTACGGGGATGAGATGGCGCTCTGCAGAGCCAATATTTTTCTGAGGACAGCGGAGAGAGTACTCTTGAAGGCGGGACAGTTTGAGGCAAGGACATTTGAAGAACTGTTTCAAGGGACAAAGAATATTCCGTGGGAATTTTTTATCCCCCAAGATGGGAAGTTCTGGGTGGCAAAGGCGGCTTCGGTAAAAAGCAAGCTGTTTAGTCCGTCGGACATTCAGTCTGTCATGAAGAAAGCAATGGTAGAGCGTCTGCGGGAGAAATATCATGTCCAGTGGTTTTCGGAAAGCGGAGAGTCCTATCCTTTGCGTGTATTTTTGAAAAAAGATGTGGTGACAGTAGGAATCGATACATCCGGGGAATCGCTCCACAAGAGAGGGTATCGGCCGGCATCTGGAAAAGCGCCGATATCTGAGACACTGGCGGCTGCATTGATCATGCTTACCCCTTGGAAAAAAGACAGGATACTGGTAGACCCGTTTTGCGGAAGCGGGACATTTCCTATCGAGGCGGCAATGATGGCGGCCAACATTGCTCCGGGGATGAATCGGGAATTTACGGCTGAGAACTGGAAAAACCTGGTGGACAGGAAGTGTTGGTACGAGGCTATCAACGAGGCAAATGACCTTGTCCAGGATGATATTCAGGTCGATATCCAAGGATATGATGCGGACGCTTCTGTGATACGGATCGCGCGGAAGAATGCAGAGATGGCAGGAGTCGATCATCTCATTCATTTTCAGCAAAGAGAAGTAAAAGATTTAAGTCATCCAAAACCTTACGGTTTTATCATTACCAACCCTCCGTACGGAGAGAGATTGGAAGAAAAAGAAACATTGCCGGCCATTTACCGAGATTTTGGAGAAAGTTACCGAAAACTAAAAGAATGGTCTGCGTACATGATCACAAGTTATGATGAAGCAGAAAGGTGGTTTGGGAAAAAAGCGGATAAGAACAGAAAGATATATAACGGTATGTTGAAAACCTATTTCTACCAGTTTCTTGGCGGGAAGCCGCCGAAGAGAAAGAGACCGGAATAGAAAATATATTTGTTTGAAGAAAGAAGGAACATACATGAAGAGAATTGTATTTGCTACCGGAAATGCCGATAAGATGAAAGAAATCCGTATGATTTTGTCGGATCTCGGGATGGAGATCCTGTCCATGAAAGAAGCGGGAGTGGATCCGGATATTATGGAAGATGGGAAAACATTTGAAGAGAACGCCATGATCAAAGCGGAAACTGTTGCAAAATATTTGCCGGATGACATTATTCTGGCAGATGATTCCGGACTTGAGATCGATTATCTGAATAAAGAGCCTGGAGTATATTCTGCCCGTTATATGGGGGAAGATACTTCTTATGATATCAAAAACAAGGAACTTTTGAGACGGCTTGAAGGAGTGCCGGATGAGAAACGGACGGCAAGGTTTGTATGCGCTATCGCTGCAGTTTTTCCTAATGGGGAGAAAGAAGCAGTTCGCGCGACAATCGAAGGCTATATTGGGCATGAGATCAGAGGAGAACACGGATTTGGATACGACCCGATCTTTTTTGTTCCGGAATATGGCTGCTCTACGGCGGAACTAACCCCGGAACAGAAAAATGCCATCAGTCACAGAGGAAAAGGTCTGCGTTTGATGCGCCAGATCATGGAGGAGAAATAAGACGATGAAAAAGACAAAAATTCTTGTCGTCAGCGATACGCACAAAATGCATGCAAATTTTGAAAAGGCGTTGGAGAGGGAAAAGCCTTTCGACTATCTGTTTCATGCCGGAGATGTCGAAGGAAGAGAATTTGAGATTGAATATGGATCCGGCTGCCCGGCGTACATTGTATCAGGAAACAATGACTTCTATGGGAAAGCTCCGATGTCGGTGGAAATACAGATTGGAACCCACAAAGTTTTTATGGCTCACGGGCATCAGTTTTATGTATCCATGACTCTGGAACATCTGATCCGGGAAGCGAGGGAACGGAACGCGGATATCATTATCTTTGGACATACACATGTACCGTATCTGGAAATCGGAAGAGATATGGCTGTCATGAATCCCGGGAGTCTGACATACCCGAGACAGGAGGGCAGACTGCCGAGTTATATTATTCTGGAGATCGACGAAAATGGCAAAATTTCCGGGGAAATTAAGTATATCAAAAAAAATAAAAAAATGAAAAAAATGAGTTGACAAAAATCATCAATTCATATATAATAACTTTTGTCGTCAGGGAAAACGAGTGCTGGCCGACAAAAGCTACGGGGTGTGGCTCAGCTTGGCTAGAGCGCCTGGTTTGGGACCAGGAGGCCGCAGG
>NZ_JBKSWG010000054.1:0-2602 GCF_047234585.1 Sellimonas sp.
AAAGCAAAATACAAGTGAGATTTTACCTACTTGCATTCTGCTTTTTTTAATTTTTGAATTAACTTAATGACATTGGGCAAGAAGCCCGATTTTCGCGGACACCCACGTATTCGTTTTGATGACATCATTGGCCGATTTTCCGGTATAAATAATCGATTCCCCGAAATCTCCTGTAGTGAGAAGATTTTTCATATAGATGACATAACGTTGAAGTACCGGCTTGTCCAGCCCGTATTTTTCCTCGATGATTTCCTGCGCCTGCTCCGGCATCTGTCCTACTTTCGCAGCAATGGGATCTCCAGGCGCCCCCGCAACCAGGAAAAAGGTGGCGGTTGCGATCAAAAACAGCGTCAGGATGGCGTAAGCCAGTCGTTTTCCAATAAATTTTAGCATCTTTTTCTCTCCCTTCATATCAGCATCTTCTTTTTACATTTCAGACTTTTCCTTTTTCTTCTGCATTTGCTGGAACAGTGTTTCTGGAACGATCATATAATGTCGTTCAATCTCTCCGCATATCTGTTCTACAGACGTTGTCCGAAATGCATCCAGGATTCTCTGATGGTTCATTTTAATAACCTCAAACGGTACAAGCGATTCCGTCTCCATCGTATAATACGCCGCCGTATTTCCACTCTCCAAAGATTTCCACACCTTGTAAAGCCTTTCACTCTGGGATGCCTTTGCAACATAAGAATGGAACTCTTCATCAAGTTCTACTACCTTGTATAGATCCCTCTCCTCGGCAGCTTTTCCAAGTTCCTCCAGATTTTTCTCCATCTGCTGTTCCAGCTCAGGTGTTAGATTTCCGGAACACATTTTTGCTGCAAGACTTTCCAATGTGGAACGTATCAGATATGCTTCCTGCATATCTTCATAGGACATCGTTTTCACGATGCATCCTTTGTGAGATTCGTATGTAACAAGCCCTTCCTCCTCAATCTGGCGAAGTGCTTCTCTCACAGGGCCTCGGCTTGTCTGAAACGCTTTAGCCACATCTGCCTCAATAATCCGCTCGCCAGGTTTGATTTCCCCATTAAGTATTTTTCTCCTCAGAATTTCCGCGACCTGCTCTCTCAGTGTTTTTCGTGATACAGCTGTTCTGACCATATTTTTCTCCTTTTTCACGTTAACTCGTGAAAATTTTCTTGTTTTTATTATACCTTGTTTGTTAAGAAAAAATCAATTGTTAACAATCTACTTTCGACAAAAATAACTACCAAAATTTCTTGCCGTTTTTTGTATATTTTCATGTTATTTTTTTGTCATATTTGTATAATACTCCTTGTTTTTTGTCGAAAATGCATGTGCTCAATGTCAACAATGTAAGAATATACAAGAAAATTTCGCACTTCTCTTATGTTCCGCTCCTGAAAAAAGAGCGCAAAAATACCACCGGCCATTTCAGACTGGTGGTATCTGTAAATCCAATTCCTTGATAAATCACAAAAAGAGACAGCTGTTTCGGTTACCCGCAATCCGTAGATTTATCAATGTATTTTATTCCTGATGCGTAAGCTTGCTTCTATGTGCATAATCCAATGTCTTGAAAACGGCATCTGAATCAGTCCTCGTATATCTTTATTGCACCAATAATCAATCAACCAAATTGCATTCTCATCATTGCTTACGACATGTAACGATTTTAAGCATTCTTTTCTTTGTTCTGATACTTTCTTTTTCAATTCGGCATAAGACAGACTTTTGAGTATCTTTTCCGTACTTGCTTTTACCTCAAAAATGTAGGAATAAAGTTCTTTCAAATTAAGCTGCATTGAAAAATCTGCGATCTGCTGTTTTACAAGTTCATTTCCCGTTGTTATGATTGGCGAATGAATCCGTTCCTGATAATTTCCTGTGCAAAATACCTGTTCGTCTTCGTTTATCAAAATGTGCGCGACTATATCTTCGATCCGAAAGATATGCCAGATGGAATATGCAATGGTTTTGCTGTGATAACCGTCTGCATGTAAAAAAGGGATTGCATGGAACTCTTCTCTATTTAATTCGCTATAGAATTCGGTTAAGACTTTCATTAGCCGGTTCCGCAGTTCAAACAATGTATCGATACCTGCCTCATAAGTATCTTTCTTCCTGATCTGTGCCTGCATTGCTTTGTTAAGTTCCGACCATTCCTTATTCATCATCGCTCCTCCAAAAAATCCATTGGTTATTCCTTGCCGCTTTCCAGCCTTTGTCTACATCATCCTTACTGCCGTGCCATTGGTGCAAAAGTCAAAGAAAACCTCCGATAAATCAGAGGTTTTCTTCACGTCATCTGGTATCCAACAGACACCCAAATATAATGCCGGCGATGGGACTTGAACCCATACGTGGTTGCCCACAACAGATTTTGAGTCTGCCTCGTCTGCCATTCCGACACGCCGGCTTTCTTGGCTTTTACAAGCCAAGATTGATTATATCACACTGTTTTTTAATTTGCAAGAACTATTTCCAAATTTTATGGGATTCCTCTATCAGCTGTCTCCCGATATCAAAACAGTCAAAAGTGGCAAAGTAGTCTGCCGGTGTCTCCGCGCGCCGGATCAGCTCGGGAGTTTGACAGTTGCATAATTAAAATAGTACGTGCAGGCCGCATAAAGCC
>NZ_JBKSWG010000055.1:0-2233 GCF_047234585.1 Sellimonas sp.
ATGGATTGTGGCACTCATTTTTCTTTTCAACTGTCAAAGATGGGATTATATCACACTGTTTTTTAATTTGCAAGAACTATTTCCAAATTTTATGGGATTCCTCTATCAGCTGTCTCCCGATATCAAAACAGTCAAAAGTGGCAAAGTAGTCTGCCGGTGTCTCCGCGCGCCGGATCAGCTGTGCTGTTCCATCTTCTTTCAACAGGATTTCTGCCGATTTCAGCTTTCCATTATAGTTATATCCCATAGAAAATCCATGTGCTCCGGTGTCATGGATCACGATGGTGTCCCCTATATCAATTTTCGGGAGCATCCGGTCAATGGCAAATTTATCATTGTTCTCACAAAGAGAGCCTGTGATGTCGTATTTATGGTCACAAGGCTCGTTCTCTTTTCCCATTACCGTAATGTGGTGATACGCCCCGTACATGGCAGGGCGCATAAGGTTGACCGCGCATGCGTCCAGGCCGATATATTCTTTGTGCGTATGCTTTTCATGAATCGCAGTTGTGACAAGGCATCCGTATGGTCCCATCATAAAGCGCCCGAGTTCCGTGTAGATTGCCACATCTCCCATCCCTGCCGGGACAAGGACTTCTTCGTATACTTTTCGCACGCCCTCTCCGATGATTTTTATATCATTAGCCTTTTGTTCCGGGCGATAAGGAATACCGATCCCACCGGAGAGATTGATGAATTTAATATGCGCGCCCGTCTCTTTTTGAAGTTTTACCGCCACCTCAAAAAGTACTTTGGCCAACATCGGATAATAATCATTTGTTACCGTATTGCTTGCAAGAAATGCATGGATGCCGAATTCTTTGGCCCCTTTTTCTTTCAGGATTTTAAAGGCCTCAAAAATCTGTTCTGTCGTCATACCATATTTGGCATCCCCTGGATTGTCCATGATATCGTTACTGATCTTGAAAAGTCCACCTGGATTATATCGACAGCTGATGGTCTCCGGGATATGCCCAATCGTCTCCTCCAGAAAATCAATATGAGTAATATCGTCCAGATTGATGATTGCACCCAGCTTGTCTGCCAACTCATACTCTCTTGCCGGGGTGGCATTGGAAGAAAACATGATATCTTCTCCTTTGACTCCCATAGCGTCTGAAAGCATAAGTTCTGTAAAGGAAGAACAGTCGCATCCACAACCAAATTCTCTCAGAATCTGGATGAGAAACGGGTTCGGCGTGGCTTTTACCGCAAAGTATTCTTTAAATCCTTTATTCCAGGAAAATGCTTCCTTCAGCGCTTTCGCATTTTCTCTAATTCCTTTCTCGTCGTAAAGATGAAACGGGGTCGGAAATTCTTTTATGATCTCGTCAAGCTTTTCTTTTGTTACAAATGTTTTCTTTTCCATCTTACTGTTCTCCTTCTGTTAATCTGATCAGTTTTATCTCATTTGCCATCGCCTCTTTGAACAGTTCTGCAAAATTGCGCTGTCCCGAATAGACACATGTATTCTGTGTATCTTCCCCGAATTCCCCGCTCAGCACATACCTGGAATCCACAATCATTCCAATCTGAGATTTCCGATCTTTTGTATGGTATACTTTCCCTGGATGATCGATTTCCATACAGTCTGTAATGAGAACTACTTTTTTGCCTTCTTCTGCTGTTTCTTTGACTGCCGGAAGGATTTCTTTCAAAAACTCTGCGTTTCCGGACACATACACTCTCTCCTCAGTGTCTTGAAGCAGCTTTCTTGCCTTGCCGAGAATCTGTTCTTTTCCTGTGATCGTAATATATCCGTCTTCCTCTTCTTTCCTTTCCGGAGCGTGAAGCAAAATCCAGTCCTCTTCCATTTTCAGCTGCTCGATCCGGTTCTCGCAAAACTCCTGAGGATCCACCGCCATATATTTCCGCGCTCCCGGCTCTTCCTCATACTGCGCAGCACCTTTATCCACCAGTGCCGAAAGAGCCCCGTATACATTGGATCTGGAAATTCCTGTCATCTTAGCCGTCTCATATCCCGTCTGCTTCCCGTTTTTCAGAAGGCATTCATAGATAACCGCTTCCTGCCTTGTAAGATCAAATTTCATAATGTGTTCTGTAAAACTTTCCATGTTCATTCCCCACTTCCTCCTCTTTAGTAGTTCTTTATAGCGATACTATAGTCCTTCCTGCGAAAAATGTCAAGGATAAGATTACAAAAAAGGGCATGCCTTCTGATATGCTCCCCTTTAGGTAGACAGTTGAAATAATAAAACTGTTTATCTGGAGG